>JAJZID010000053.1 GCA_021810705.1 Actinomycetes bacterium | reverse complement strand
TGGCCGGCGAGATGGAGCCCGGCGTGATCTACTCGGCGCCGTCGCTCGGTGAGCGTTTCGGCGTCTCGGCCACGCCGGTGCGCGAGGCGATGATCGACCTGGTGCGCGAGGGCCTGGTGGAGACGGTGGCCAACAAGGGCTTCCGGGTGACGGACATGACCCAGGCGGACTTTGACGAGATCATCGACATCCGGCTGCTGCTCGAGCCGCCGGTGCTACGCCAGGTGACAGCGCTCATCCCGGAGCGGGACTTTGATCACCTGCAGCGTCTGGCGCAGCGGATCGTCGACCGGGCCGCGGAGGGTGACCTCGTGGAGTTCATGGCGGCCGACAGCATCTTCCACCTGGCGCTGATCGCCTACGCCAACAACCACCGGCTTGAAGCGCTGATCGCCGACCTGCGCGCACACGCGCGCCTCTACGGCCTCGACACGCTGCGGCGTAACGGCACCCTCATGGATGTGGCGCGCTCGCACATCACGATCGTGGACACGCTGCGGACGCGTGACGGGGCCGCCGCCGAGCGGCTGCTGGCAGATCACATTCGTGATACGCGCAGGCAGATGGCCAAAGAGGCGCTCGCGCTGGCCGCCACCTGACCGCTGCCGGTCAGTCCTCCAAGAGCGATCCGAGCGGTACCGGGGCGCAGGGAAACTGCTTGGCGAGTGGGCGCAGGTCCTCTGCGTTCAGCGGCCGCGTCTGGCCAGCGGCCGCTAGCGCCGCGGTCGCAAAGCCGCACACGTGGCCCTGACACCATCCCATCCCGCAGCGCGTGAGTAGTTTCAGCGTCCGCGCGTCGGTTGCGCCCAGGCGGGTTGAGGCTTCGCTAACCCGGGCGTAGGTGACCTCCTCGCAACGGCAGACAATCGTCTCCGGCGTAAGCCACTCAGACCAGCGCGGCGGCACCGGATGCGAGCGGTGCATCGCCACCGCGAAGGCCCGCAGTCGCCGGATCTCTCGTCCGAGGGCGCGCACGCGCGAGCGCTCGAGGTGGGTGGCGTCCGCGGCAGCTATGCCTGCCAGTTCCCCTTCGGCCAGCGCGAGCTGGGCGCCACCCACGCCGGTTGCCTCGCCGGCGATGTAGAGACCCGCAACCGTGCTCTGCTGCCTGTCGTCGACAACCGCCACGAGCGACCGGTCGACATCCACGCGGGTCTCGGCGCCGCTGGCGCTGACGAGCTCGAGCGCCGGGGTGAAGCCCCAGCCGAGCGCCACCAGGTCAACCTCAAGGCGCTTTGGGCGAGGCTGCACGCCTCCGTCGGACCGCAGCCGTCCAAGCTTCACCGTGCCAACCTGGTTGCCAGAGCTGTCGGCCTCGATCCGCATCACCACCGTGCCGGTCAGGTATGGGATCCGGGCGCGTGCAAGCGACCACCCGTAGGAGGCAGCTTCGGCGAGCTTGGCGGGCGTCCGGGCCAAGGCGAGCGGCTGCTTGGCCCAGCGGCCTATGCGATTTGCTTCGCAGACAGCCACCACCTTGGCGCCGTTGCGCGCCAGCTGCGCCGCCACGGGCAGCAGGAACGGGCCCGTACCGGCGACGACGGCGCGTTTGCCGGCCAGCGTCCGCTGGCCCTTGAGCAGCGCCTGAACGCCGCCCGCCGCCATGACGCCCGGTAGGTCCCAGCCGGGGATCGGCAGCTGGCGGTCATAGCACCCTGGAGCAAGGATCAGACGATCAGCACGAACCGTGCGTGGCATGCGGTCATCCTGCACTCCGCAGGTGGGCGCCAGGTGCAGCGTCCAGGCCGGCGCTCCCGTGTCTGGGCCGGGCGGCTCGATGAACCACACCTGCGTGGCCGCAAGATGGACGGCCGCGCCCGTCTGACGGTGGCGTCGGATGCGCTCGGTGAGCGCTTCAAAGACCTCCCAGTCACGGTGGCCCGCGTGGTCGTGGGCGCCAGCGCTCGACAAGTCGGGGTGGCGCCAGTACTGGCCGCCGAGCTGCGCCCCCGCATCAATCAGCACCACACGCCTGCCCAACCTCGCGGTGGCAACCGTGGCGGCCAGGCCGGCCGGACCGCCGCCGACCACCGCGACGTCATAAGACGGCTGCTTTGTGATGCCCGAAGGATGCACGCTCACGCGGCGCCACCGTCGGTCGTGGGTGTGCTTTCAGGCCCGGTTGAGGTCAGCTGCATCCCGTCACTTGCGAGTAGCAGGCAGGCACGCAGGTTCGGCACACCGTCTGCGGTGATCAGGCAGTCGTAGCAGATGCCGATGCCGCAGAACAGGCCACGCGGGCGGCCGCCGTGACGCGTCCGGCGCCAGGATCTGATCCCGGCCTGGGTGAGCGCAGCCCCCACAGACTGGCCGGCACGGGCGGTCAGCTCGCGTCCGTCAAGCGTCAGATGGATCGTGGCCGGCTCTCTGTTCGCGGCAACCTGAGCTCCCGTGACGCTCGTCGGACGATCACGCTCGCTCATGCCGGCGCCACGGCCTCAAAACGTGCGGGCGAAAACGGCGCCAGGTCTATGTCTGTGCTCTCCCCCGCCATCGCCTGGCTGATCAGCTTGGCTGTGCCAACCGACAGGCCGATACCGGCGCCCTCGTGCCCGGTTGCGTGCCACAGGCCCCTTAGGCGCGCGTCCGCACCCACCACCGGCAGGTGGTCTGGCGAGTAGGGGCGAAAGCCGGCGTAGCTGCGCAGCAAGCTGACCTCCGCAAGTCGCGGGAAGAGATCGATCGCGGCCCTTGCGATCGCGCGCAGGGCCGGAAGCGAGAAGCGACGCTCAAAGCCAACATGTTCACGCGAGGAGCCGATCAGGATGGTGCCTGCCTTGGTGCCCTCGACCACCGCTGAGACCTCAAGGCCAAGGTTCTCGGATTGCGTGGAGGCGACGTACTCGCCGGCGTAGACCTTGTGGTTGACGGTCGGTGGCAGCGGCTCGGTGACCAGCACAAAGCCCCGCCGTGGCCGGATCGGCAGATCGACACCGGCCAGTGTCGCGATCTCGCCTGCCCACGGACCGGCCGCATTGATGACGTGCTCGCACGCGACCGGTCCCTGGGAGGTCCGGACTGCCGCGATGCGCCGACCGTCTGAGCCAACCTGCACCTCAAAGCCGGTGACGCTCACACCGGTCCAGACCACTGCCCCTGCGGCCCGCGCCAGCCCGAGCAGATGGGCGGTCAGCAGCATCGGCTGGACCTGCGCATCCTGCGGATAGTGCACGGCAGCGGCAAGACCCCTGCGGATGTGTGGCTCGTAGTCGGTAACCGCGTCCGGGTCCACATCGCGCGCATCCACACCGCGCTGGCGTTGCTCAGCCGCGAGCGCGAGCAGAGCCTGGCCGCCCTGCGCACTTGTGGCGACCACCAGGCCGCCCTTGGACTCGAACTCCCAGAGCTCGCGGTGCTGCGCAAGTTCCTGATCCCACAACGCGCGCGAGTACAGCGCGAGCTCGAGTTCAGGGCCTGAGACCTTGTCAGAGACCAGCAGGTTCCCCTCCCCCGCGCTGCTTGAGCCCGCGGCCACCGCGCCACGTTCAACGACGTGTACAGCAAAGCCCTTGCGGGTCAGAAAATAGGCGCAGGCGGCGCCGACGGCACCGGCACCGATCACGACGACGTCGGCGGACCGGCCGGCGGAGCCTGGTCGCGGCGCAATCACGCCGCTTGAGCCGGTCGCATGCGTCAAAGCAGAAACCCGGCCGGAAACGGGTCGGATGGATCGAGCATGTACTGGCCCATGCCGGTGATCCAGGCACGCCCCCGCACGGTCGGGATCACAGCTTTGACAGCCGAGCCATCCGTGACGGCAAGCTCGCACTCCTCGATCAGCTCTCCGGTGAAGGTCGAACCGATGAAGGACTCGTTGACAAACGGCTGATGCAGCCCGAGCTCTCCGCGCGCATGCAGCTGTGCCATCCGGGCACTCGTGCCCGTGCCGCAGGGAGAGCGGTCAAACCACCCTGGGTGGATCACCATCGCATGACGTGAGTGGCGGGCGTCAGACCCGGGCGCCTGCATGTAGACGTGGTGACAGCCCCTTATGTCGCTGCGTGCGGGGTGCACCGGCGGTGCCTGGGTGTTGATCGCGTCCATGATCTCAAGGCCGGCGTCGAGCAGGCGCTGTTTGGCGGCGCGCTCAAACGGGATCCCGAGCGAGTCGAGCGTGACGATTGCATAGAAGTTCCCGCCAAAAGCCATGTCGTAGCGAACTGTCCCAAGCCCGCTCACATCGACCTGTTGATCCAGGGCGACACTGAAGGACGGCACGTTGCGGATCCGCACGGACTCGGCATGCCCGTCACGCACCTCCACCTCGGCGATCACCAGGCCGGCGGGAGTATCGAGCCGGATTACCGTCAGTGGCTCGAGCGCCTGCACCATGCCCGTCTCGACGAGCACCGTCGCGGTGCCGATCGTGCCGTGACCGCACATCGGCAACAGTCCCGAGACCTCGATGAACAAGACGCCGAAGTCCGCGTCCGGGCGCGTCGGTGGCTGCAGGATCGCTCCCGACATCGCGGCATGCCCCCGCGGCTCATACATGAGCAAGGTGCGCAGCTCATCACTGTGCTCCATGAACCACAGGCGCCGCTGCGCCATCGTCTCACCGGGAATCGTCCCCACCCCACCGGTGATCACGCGGGTGGGCATGCCCTCCGTGTGCGAGTCGACTGCCTGGATGACACGGGTGGCTCGCATACTCGAAACTAACGGCCGCTCTCGCCGGCCAGCTGTGGGCGCCCGTCGACCAGACGCGATACCACCGGCTCATCGCCAAGCTCCGCCGCCAACAGCTCAACCGGAAATCCCTGAAAGGCAACGGGCCGAGTGAAACGGTCAATCGCGGCCGTCCCGACCGACGTCGTGCCAGGTGCGGTCGTCGCCGGGTACGGTCCGCCATGCTGCTGCGCATAGGTGACCGATACGCCCGTTGACCACTGATTCCAAAGCAGCCGCCCGGCCTTCGTGACGAGAATCGCCGCCAGCTCGCGGGCAAGCTCCTCATCGGCCTCGGCCGCCAGCGTCGCGGTCAGCTGGCCGTCCAGCCCTGCAGCGAGAGCAAGCAGCTGCTCCTCGCTGTCGTACTGGACGATCAGCACGGTTGGTCCGAAGCACTCGTTCAGCAGCGACTCCCGATCCGCCACGACGGCGTCCGCCGTCGTGAGCAGCACCGTCGGCGCGGGAGGATCACTCAGAGCACCTTCACCCTCGCTCAGCACCTCCACCGCCGGATGCTCACGCAGCCGTCGCTCGCCCTTGAGATACAGCTGGGTGATCCGGTCGTTGAGCAGCGGCGCCGCTGAGGGCAGCTCGAGCGCCCGCAGCGCCTGCACCAATCCCGAGCCGGCGGGTGCGAACACCACGCCGGGCTTGGTGCAGAACTGACCGGCCCCAAGCGTGAAGGAGCCGATCAGCCCCTCGGCGATCGCACCGGCGCGAGCGGTGTCCGCCGCGGGCGTCACGAACACGGGGTTGATCGAGCCGAGCTCGCCGTAGAAGGGGATCGGCTCCGGTCGGGCGGCGGCGATGTCGTAGAGCGCGCGGCCACCGGCAAGCGAGCCGGTGAAGGCCGCGGCCTTGACCAGCGGATGACGCAGCGCAGCCACCCCGGCCTGCTCCCCGAAGATCACCTGGAAGGTTCCCGCCGGGGCACCCGCCTGCTCGAGCGCCTCGGCCACGAGCTCACCGGTCCGGGCCGAGAGCTGCGGATGCCCCGGGTGCGCCTTGAGCACCACCGTGCACCCGGCCGCGAGTGCCGCGGCGCTGTCACCACCGGCGACCGAGAACGCGAACGGGAAATTCGAGGCGGCAAACACCACCACCGGACCGACCGGCACCCGCCACCTGCGGATCTCGGGCCTTGGCCCCATCGGCCAGTCGGGCGCGGCATGGTCGATCCGGACATCCAGATAGGCGCCATCAGAGATTGTGTCGGCGAGCAGCCGCAGCTGGAAGGTGGTGCGGACCAGCTCCGAGCGCAGTCGCGGCTCGCCCAGGTGCGTTTCGGCGATCGCCAGCGGCACAAGCTCATCGGCCGCCGCGTCGAGCCGCGCGGCGGCCGCGCGCATGGCCTGGGCGCGCCGCTCGCGCGTGAACGCTGACCACTGCGCCCACGCCGCCTGCGATCGTTGCAGGGTCGCGTCTACTTCCTGCTGCGGGGTGTCAAGCACTTGCATCTCCTCTGGTTGCGAACTGGTCCTGGACGGCTGACTCTGAGCCTGTCTGAGAACGTCGGCTCGCTCTGTGAGGCTATCTGTCAGTGGTAGCCCTTGGCGAGCGCGGCCTCGGTGTCGCGCCGGATCCGCGCCTGCACCTCGGGCGGCAGTGGACCGCGTGGGGGTCGGCACGCACCGCCCTTGCGACCGGCGATGTCCATGGACAGCTTGATCGCCTGGACGAACTCCGTCTGCGAATCCCAGCGAAGCAGGGAGTGCAGGTTCCGGTAGATGGTGAGCGCCTCACCCAGAGCTGTGGTGTCAGCCGAGGCGATGAGCGAATACAGGTGCGTGGTGGTTGCCGGCAGCGCGTTGGTGTAGCCCGCGATCCAGCCGACTGCGCCGGCGAGCCCGAGCTCGAGCAGCACGTCGTCTGCGCCGATCAGCAGGTCCAGCCCTGGCGCCAGCTCAGCGATCTGGTAAGCACGCCGGACGTCACCTGAGAACTCCTTGACCGCCGTGATCAGGCCCTCGCTGTGAAGCTCAGCCAACAGCTCCGGTGAGAGGTCCACCTTCGTGTCGTGCGGGTTGTTGTAGGCCACGATCGGCAGGCCCACCTGAGCGGCGGAGCGGTAGTGGGCGACCACGGTGTCGCGGTCCGCGCGGTAGCTGTTCGGCGGCAGCAGCAACACCGACTGGGCGCCCGCCTGCGCAGCCTGCTCGATCCAGCGCGAAACCTCAAGTGACCCGTAGGCCGCGACCCCCGGCATGACGCCAAAGCCATCACCGCCCGCCTGGACAGCGACCTCCACGACCTGGGCCCGCTCCTCCGGCGTGAGTGTCTGATACTCGCCCAGCGATCCGTTCGGGCACACACCGTCCACGCCCATCTGCGCCTGCCACCGCACGTGTTCGCCGTAGGCGTCAAAGTCGACGCTCAGATCGTCGTTGAAGGGCAGCGCGGTGGCGGTGTAGACACCGCGCCACGGCGCGTCATGTGGGATTGTCATTGCTGTCTCCTCGTCCGGTCAAAGCGACCGGACGGCCTGGTTCTCGATAGATGCCATTTCACATGTTACTGCGAGTGGGGCTCTCGTAGCTCGTGTCCGCTAACGCTGGAGTTCGGTCAACTGGTTTTCAGGGCGGTGGGCACGCTGCCGAGATAAGCCTCGGCGACCCGCTCGTCGCTCGCCAGCGAGCTCGCATCACCGGATAGGACGATCCTCCCCTGAGCCAGCACGTAAGCGCGGCTGGCGATCTCGAGCGCGAGGGCGACGTTCTGCTCGACCAGCAGCACGGTGGTGCCGGTCCGGGCGATGTCGCCGAGCAGGTCATACACCGTGTCGATCTTCTGCGGGTCGAGGCCCAGCGACGGTTCGTCGACCATCAGCAGGCGTGGCTTGGTCATCATCGCCCGCGCGATCGCCAGCGCCTGCTGCTCGCCGCCAGACATCTTCCCGGCCAGCTCGCCGAGCCTGGGACGCAGGTTCGGGAACAGCTCGAGCACCTCCTCTGAGCGCTGCCGCCTGACGCGCGCGCCACCGCCGTGTACGTAGTGGCCGAGCTCGAGGTTCTCAAACACGGTCATGCTTGGGAAGATGTGGCGTCCCTCCGGCACCTGGACAAGACCGGCGCCGACGCGCTGATGGGGGCGCTTGTGGCGGAGATCCTCGCCGGCGAAGCGAACCGTCCCCGCACGCGGCTTCACCGTACCCGAGATCGCCTTTAGCACGGTGCTCTTGCCCGCGCCATTGGCGCCGAGCAGCGCCACGATCTCACCCTCGGCGACGTCGAGCGAGATCCCGCTCACCCCCCGGACCGGGCCATAGAAGACCGTGATGTCGCGCAGCTCGAGGATCATCACTTGCGCCTGCGGCCCATGTAGGCCCGGATCACTTCCGGGTCGTTGCGTACCGCCTCCGGCCGACCGGATGCGATCAGCCGGCCACCGTCGAGCACACAGACATCCGTGGCCAGGTTCATCACCAGTTCGACATCATGCTCGATCATGATCACCCCGACGCCCGAGGCGTGCACACGGCCGATCAGGTCAGCCAGCGCTGTGCGTTCCACGGAGCTGACGCCGGCGGCCGGCTCGTCAAGCAGCAGCAGGCGTGGTTCAGCGATCATTGCGCGGGCGATCTCCATGCGCTTGCGCATCCCGTAGGCAAGCTCACCTGCCGGACGCAGACGCGCGTCGCTCAGGCCGACGAAATCGATCCAGTGGTCGGCGGCGGCGCGCAGCTCGCGCTCGACCCGGCGGGTGCGCGGCGTGGCGAAGAGGATCGCCGCCAGGTTCGCGACCTCGCGCAGGTGAGCGCCGGCGAGCACGTTCTCAAAGACGGTCATCCTTGGAAAGACGCGGATGTTCTGGAAGGTGCGCCGGATGCCGAGCGCTGCGACCTCTGCGGGGCTCTGCCGATCGAGCTTCGTGCCGAGGTAGGTGATCGACCCCGCCGAGGCCTTGTAGTAACGGGTCAGGCAGTTGAAAAGCGAAGTCTTGCCGGCCCCGTTGGGTCCGATGATCGCCTGAAGCGCGCCCTGCCTGACGGTCAGAGAGATGTCGCTCAGCGCGGTCACGCCGCCGAAGCGCAGCGTCAAGCCCGCCACGTCGAGCATCGGCAGCGATGCGGACTCGCCGTCGAGGACTCCGGCCGGTGGCTGGACGGTCACGATGTGCCGATCCTCGCTGTTGGCTCTTCGCCACCGTCCGCCAGGGCCGCCGCCTCAGCAAGGGTTTCAGCCTGCGCCCTGCGAAACGGCAGGCGGTCAAGCAGATCTGAGATGCCGCCCTCCGGAATCAGCCCATGGGGACGCAGGATCATCATCACGATCAACACGAATCCGAACACCAAAAGCCGGGCCTGCGAGAAGGCCCGCAGCGCCTCAGGCACGCCCTCCACCACTGCGGCTCCCAGCAGCGCCCCCCTGATGCTCCCCATGCCGCCGATCGCGACCGCCATAAGGATCAGCAGCGACTCCTGGAAGCTGAAGCTGGTTGGATCGATCGCGCTCAGCGCGGGAGCAAAGAGCGACCCCGCGAGCGAGCCGAAGACGGCGCCGCCCGCGTATGCGTAGAGCTTGTAACGGTAGGTCTTGATGCCCATCGCCTGAGCCGCATCCTCATCTTCGCGGATGCACAGCCACGCCCTCCCGATCCTTGAGTTGCGCACCCGCAGCGTGATCAGCGCACAGATCAGAACCGCGACCAGAAAGGCGTAGTAGTAGCTCTGCGCGGTCAGAAAGGTGAGGCCGAAGAGCTTCAGCGGCGGGATGTCGTAGATCCCAATGGCGCCGTTTGTGATCTGCAGGTTGGTGGCGAAGGCCTGGATGATCTCGCCGAAGCCGAGCGTCACGATCGCGAGGTAGTCGCTGCGCAGGCGCAGAGTCGGAATGCCCACGAACAGGGCACCGAGGACTGCGATCGGGATGCCGACGGGTATCGTCGCGATGACCGGCCAGCCGGCCTTCGTGGAGAGGATCGCGGTCGTGTAGGCGCCGATCGCAAAGAACGCGGCAAAGCCCAGGTCGAGCAGCCCTGCGTAGCCGACGACGATGTTGAGCCCAAGGGCCAGCACCATCATCATCTCGGCCTGATATCCGACCGTGACCCAGTACTCGCTGCCGACGATGTACGGGAAGAGGATCCCGAAGACGACGAGTGCGAGCGCGCCGCCCGCCTGCCGGTGGCGACGGGCGGCGCTAACTAGCGAAGCGGTGCCCATCGGCTACATCCGCCGTGCCACGCGCTCGCCCAGAATCCCGGTCGGACGCAGCCAGAGCACGCCGACCAGCACGCCGAAGGAGACGACGACCGCCCACTGAGCACCAAACACACCGGTCCCGATCGACTGCACGATGCCGAGCAGCAGCCCGCCCAGAACCGCCCCGGGAATGTTGCCGATGCCGCCGAGGACTGCGGCTGTGAAGGCCTCGAGGCCGACCGTGAAGCCCATCAGGTAGTTGATCTGCCCGTAGTAGAGGCCGGCCATGATCGCCGCTGCCCCTGCCAGCGCGCCGCCGATGAAGAACACAAGCGCGATCACCCGGTCAACATTGATGCCCATCAGCGAGGCGGCGATGCGGTCCTCGGCGACGGCGCGCATCGCCTTGCCGAGCATCGTGCGCGACACCAGGTAGTAAACGCCGACCGATAGCAGCCCCGCGATCA
>JAJZID010000052.1 GCA_021810705.1 Actinomycetes bacterium | reverse complement strand
ACGGCATTCACGGCGGACAGGAGCCCCCTGTAGCCGCCCTCCCCCTTGGGCGCGTCCCTCAGCATGCTTGCCACGAGCTCGGCACCAGTCTCGTCCCGCTGACGACGAAACGCTTTGCCGCTGGTGCTGCCAGAGGATCTCGGCCCGATCGGTGCGGCTCCTAGACTGGAGGGATCATGAGCTACACGATCGTCAACATTCAGGAAGTTCCCGACGCAGCGGTCGGTTTCGGTATGACCGAGATCCAGGAGGCGCGCTTCCCGCGTGAAGCGCTGCAGGCCCAGGACACCGGCCTGGCCTACCACCACATCCATCCGGGACGCCGACAGGGCTTTGCACACCGGCACAAGCAGGCCGAGGAGGTCTACGTCGTGGTCGGCGGCTCAGGTTCGGCGGTGCTGGACGGTGAGCTTCGGCCACTTGCGCGTCTGGACGCGCTGCGCGTTGCGCCATCGGTGCTGCGTGCCTTTGAAGCCGGGCCCGAGGGCCTGGAGCTGCTCGTCTTCGGTCCTCACCACGAGAACGACGGCGAGATGGTTCACGAAGACTTCTGGCCTGAAGCGTCCTGAGTCTCGCTTCCGCGCTCACCTGTGGCCGCCGCAGCGCGCCCAGGTGAGCGCGGCCTCACCAAACCAATCACCCCTCGGCGAACGCCTCGATGATGCGCAATAGCTGCGCCGTCTGAGCGCCGCCGCCGACGATCACGATGCTGAGCCGCGAGCGCGCAGCGTCGTAGACCGGCTCCACTCGCAGCAGCGGTGTGGGGTCTGCTTTCCCGAAGGGAGCGGCCGCAGCCGCTGCCAGCATGCGCTCCAGCCGTGCACTCGACTCCGCGGCCAGATTTGCCACGTGAACCACCGTGGAAGCCTCCACCGTCGGTGTCGCTTTCTGCAGCGACCCTTCGCGGCCATCCCCGTCGCTCTCACGCTCAACCTCCCCCACCTCCGGCGCGGCCCCGCTGAACGCCTCCAGGTCCGCGCGTGCGATCCGGTACTGCTTGCCGATGCGCACCCCCGGCAGCCGTCCCTGCCGCACGTACTCACGCACGGTCCGCACCTGGAGGCCGAGGATCTCGGCGGCTTGCTGAGCGGAGAGCAGCTGCTGCGGCATCGTCCTGGACGGGATTATGGAGACACGCCGATCATAAAAGGGAGTTTACAGCTGTTTACAGCGGTTTACGATCGGTTGGTGCAGCTATCAACGTGCAGAGCAGTCCCCTTTGCGGCGTTATAGCCAATCTTACGACTGGTTATAGCTACAGATTGCATCGTGTTATGCGAACGTGTGACGGAGGCTATGCCGAACACTTATCCCCCTCAGTCACGAGGCGCATAGGTTCGTCATGGCGGCAGCGCTTCCGATACCGCGTCAGGGCTATAACCGTGGGTTTGGGCTTGGATCGCGCGGCGTTGAGGCGCGACGTTGCTGCTCAGGAGCGCTGCGTGAGCCCCGTCTCAGCCGCCACTTCGGCGATGATCTGAGAGAGCTGGCTGCCCTGCCAAGCGACAGGAGATCGGCCCGGCGGGTCGGTTATCAGGCGGGCATTCGGAATCGCGGCCGCGTAGGCGCGGCCGAGCGCCTCGGGATGCTCCGGGTCGGCTTCGTCGCTTGAGACGACGACCGCCGCCGGCAGATCCAGGCGCTCCAGGTCAGCGAGGCTCGCGAATGGCCGCGAGCGCGGCACCGACGAGAGCGCGTCGGCGAGCGCCTCCGGGTGCTCGTGTTGGCTGAGACGCTGGCGGGTCACCGTGAGGACCGTGCGCGCGAACTCGGGACTGCCGGGCGGCGTACCAAAGGCGTCGAGAAAGCCGTCGACACCGCCATGGCGCAGGCCTTCAGCCAGCCTATCCCAACGCGCCAGGCGGCTGCGCTCAAGCGCCTCATCACCGCTGTAGGCGGGTGTGATCACGACGATCCCAGCGACTCGCTCAGGGTTTTTCAGCGCGAGACTCAGCAGTGTGTGGGCGCCCATCGATGCGCCAGCCAGGATGGCCTGGTCGATCCTGAGGGAGTCCATGATCGCGAGCGCATCGCCAGACAGCAGCTCGTAGCCGTACCCGTCTGGTGATGGGGCCGGCGACGAGCGCCCGTGGCCGCGTGCGTCGTAGGCGATCACGCGGTGTCCGCTGCGCTCCAGCAGCCGCGAGCCCATCACGACGTAGCGGCGTGTTGCCGTCAGCCCGTGGAGCAGCAATACCGGTACGCCGACCCCGGCCTGCTCGCCGTGCAGCGTCACGCCGTCGTGTTCTACGCTGAATTCAAAAGCCACAAACGAGACTCTAGGATCAAGAACCGATGGACGTGACAGAGCAGACATTCGCAAGCGCGGTGATCGAGCGCTCAAAGCAGATTCCGGTGGTCGTCGACTTCTGGGCAGCTTGGTGCGCGCCCTGCCGCCAGCTTGGGCCGGTGCTCGAGCGCGCAGTCGCCGAGCGCGCCGGCGAGGTCGAGCTCGTGAAGGTCGACACCGACGCCAACCAAAACCTTGCCGCCCAGTACCGCATCCAGGGCATTCCCGCTGTCAAGGCGTTCAAGAACGGCGAGGTCGTCGCCGAGTTCACAGGCGCGCTACCGGCACCGGCGGTCGAGCGCTTCCTGGACGGTGTGGCCCCCTCCAAGGCAGACCGGCTGGTGGCCAAGGGCGATGAAACATCGCTGCGCCGGGCGCTCGAGCTGCAGCCTGGTCGGGCGGATGCGGCGCTGCCGCTCGCTCGCCTGCTACTCGCTCGAGGCGACCAGGACGGGGCCGCTGAGTTGCTTGCCAACGTGACGGGCAGCTTCGCCGCGGACGGCCTCAGCGCGCGCATCTCACTGGAGCGCCAGGCCGACCCCAGGCTGCAGGAGGCCTTCATGGCGCTCGACCGGGGCGACGCCGAGCGCGGCGTCGACCTGCTCATTGATGCGCTGCCGCAGGCCAACGGTGACCGTGACGAGATCCGTAAGGTCGTTGTCGGCGTCCTTGACGAGCTTGGTGCCGACAGCGAGCTCGCGCGCTCAGCGCGGCGTCGGCTGGCCTCAGCGCTCTACTGACGCCTCCCACGAGTCTGTCTCACAGAGTCAGCGCAAGCTGCTCGGCGGCCGCGTGATCGCTGGTCAGACCGGCGACCCGTACGCCCAACAGTCTGACCGGCCGCGTCGGTGTGAACGCTCGCAGGAGCGCAAGCGCGACGCGGCCCACGTCCTCACGCTTGCGCACCGGTATCGCGAGCGTCTGGGCGCGCGTGTGCGTCGTGAAATCGGCGAGCCGCACCTTGATCGCGACCGTCCGGCCGCTGCGCCGCTGATTTGAGAGCGCCTGGCAAAGCTCATCCACCAGGGTCGCGAGCGAGGCCTCAAGCTCGATGCGGTCGGTGATGTCACTGTCAAACGTGCGCTCGCGCGACTCGGAGACGACCTTGCGCTCCTGCGTCACAGCGCCGTCGTGCTCGAAGCGGGCGAGCGCCTGCAGGTGTGCCGTCGTCCAAGAGCTGAACTCGCTGCGCAGCAGCCCTGGATCGGCCCCCGCGAGCTCGGCTACAGTCCGCACACCGAGCAGCCCAAGCCGCTCTGCGGTCCGTTCGCCGATCCCGGGGATGAGCCGGCAGGAGGACGATGCGAAGCGCTCACGGGCTTCACTGCGAGTCAGGACCAGAAAGCCGTGCGGCTTCTCGGCGTCCGAGGCCACCTTTGCGACCAGCTTGTTGGGGCCCATACCCACAGATGCCGACAGGCCAGTGCGCTCGGCGATCTCGGTGAGCACCAGGCGCATGCACGCCTTGGGGGCAGGAAGATCAGTCAGGTCCAGATAGGCCTCGTCCAGCCCCACGACCTCCACCGTCTCCACGTGGCCGCGGATGATCCCCATGACCTCCGCTGAGACGGCGCGGTAGTGTGCAAAGTCCGGAGCGATGATGATCGCCTGCGGGCACAGGCGCCGCGCCACAGACACCGGAATCGCTGATCCGACCCCGTAGCGGCGAGCCTCGTAGGAGGCGGTGGTGACGACCGCCCGCGGGCCGCGCCCGGCCACTATCACGGGCTTGCCTCGCAAATCGGGGCGTCGTCGCAGTTCAACAGAAACGTAGAAGGCGTCCATGTCGATGTGGGCTACGCAGCGCGCGCTCATACCCACATGCAAGCGCGGGTGCCGGACAGAACACCTGTTCTGTCCGGCACCCGCGCAACATGCGCCCTGACTACTGATTGGTCGCGGACTTCAACAGGTGGAAACGCGGGCCGGTCACCTGGTTGGTGGCGCGCTGCACGAGACCAACCGCGTAGGCGGGCCAGAACTGCGCGATCGGCGGATCGCCCGCGCCACAGGGACCGTCTGAATTTCCGGGGTTGTTGAACCACAGCAGACCGTCGACGTACTCGTATCCGGTGTTCCAGCTCAGGGGGCCCATACCACGGCCGGGCGGGTTGCAGAGATCCTCGTTGCCGTTCAGCGCACGATCCTTGGGAACCAATGGGCCGCGGCCGTTGTCGTCGGTCTGGACGATGAAGTGCTTGCCGCCGGTCAGGCGCGCGATCTCCTGACCGTAGTGAATGTCGCTCGTGGTCCAGTCGTAGTGGGTGGCGTTGACGAAGAACCCCTGTGCCTGGGCGATGTCGGCCTGCCTGAGGTAGGACGCCATGCGGCGTGGAGAGCTCCAGCCGTCCGGGGCACCGGCGTCCATGTAGACCAGCGCATGCGGGTCGCGCGAGAGCGCCTTGACCGCGAACGCGAGCTCCTGCAGGCGTGTCTTGATCTGTCTATGGGTCAGACAGTGGGTCTCCATCAACGAGTCCTCCTCCAGGTAGAGGACGACCCGGAAGTTGCCGATTCCGTCTGCGAGCTGGGTGATCCAGCTCTCGAAGCGCCGCTTGATCGCACTGGGGTTCTCGCAGCTGCCGTGGACCAGCGAGTATGTGCTGAGCGGCACGGTCGTGTTGGGCTGGGCCTGCTCCGCGTCAGCCAGATACTTCTCAACGGTGCGGGCCAGCGTCGAGGCAGGCTGATTCCACATCCAAAAGCGGTAGGTTCCAGACCCCGGCGTATAGGCGATCTTGTGCAGCGCGCTGCCCCAGGCGGCGTCGCTTGCGCCGAGCTTGGTCATCGCCACCCCGGCCGGGGACTGCGGTCCGAACACATACCAGCGCACGTACTGCAACGGGTCGCCGTCGGTCGGTGTCTGCGGGTAGCCGAGCGGGTTGAATGGGTCGCGGGCAGCGAGAGGATCGTTCTGGAGCAGCTCGATCGTTGCCTGGCTGGGCGAGCCGAGCGGTTGCGGGCCGGCGCCGAAGAGGTATGCGCGCGCGGTTCGCATCGGCCCGTTGATGCCCTGGTTGTTGATCGTCACGCGGAACGTGAAGGTGCTCTGACCCGGCGCGAACTGGGCCTTGGTGTTAGGCACCTTGTCGAAGTTGCTTCCGGCCTGCGATTTGAGGTTCGTGACGCCGTAGTAGAACGTCTCGGGCTTGCTGAGGTTGCCGGTCCGCTGCACCGTCACGGCAAACTGGCCGGCGTCCTCGTTGGCCTGATAGACAGAGCTTGAGAAGGAGACGCTGCCTGCACCGCTGAGCGCTCTGGCACCGCGTTGGGGGGCGTGCTCTGAAGCGGCCGCTGACACGGCGGGTGTGATCGCGAGGCAGCTGAGCGCCGCCGCGCAAGCGGTCAGGAATCTGTTCGGCACCGCTGTCTGTATCGGCCGGTGCTGGGCGGCGATGAGACCTCGTAGGCAGGCTCGACGCTCGTTGGAGCGCGCGCCGAGCCGCCGCCTCAGGCGCTCACACAGGTGTACACGCGGGCCACACCCCACATCCCCAGGTAGCCGGCGGTGTTCTGGTTGAGGTCAAACGTGCGGCCGTAGACGTAGGGACCCCGGTCGTCGACGGTTGCGACGACCGTGCGTCCGCCGTAGGAGAGCGTCACATGCGTGCCGCACGGGAGCGTCCGGCTGGCTATCCCGTAGTGCGCGTGAAACCCGCACGCGGTGCTTCCGGCATCGTCATACCAGGAGGCGAGGACCGGTGTGAGCACGATGATGCGCCCGGCGAGCGCCGAGGCCGGGCGTGCAAGGCGGCTGCCGGCGAATGCCACCTTGATGGCGCTCTCGCCGGTGCCGTGCAGCCGGTAGCGGATGCCGAAGCGGCCACTGCGCAGCGTGTGTGCGTAGCCCACTGTCCGCCATGCTCCTTGCCAGCGGGCGATCAGACGGACTCGGGCGCCGGGTCGCGCTGGGTGCAGCACACCGTGTACCACGACCATCGTCCCAGACGGTGCGGCCAGGTCGCGCCGCGCGACGCGCAGCGCCGAGCGGCGCGAGCGCTCGGCTCGTCGTGCTCGTGGCCTGTGCCGTGGCCTCGTGGCGCGCGGGCCGGCAGGCGTGACAGCAGCCAGCGCCCGTGCCGAGCCCAGCGCGAGGCCGCCGGCGAGGGTCACTGCGACCAGCGCCAACACAACAGATCTGAGCACGCTCAGCGTGTTCCTGTCAGCTTTGGCTCTCATACTGAGGGCCCCCCTTTTGCGTTATCGACAGGCGCCTACGGGGTTAGCTGACGGGCTCGCGGTGAGCATCACGCACGACTGGCGTGTGTGCTCTGCGCTACGGATGCTGTGGGCAGGTGGCCCGCATCCGATTCGCCCCCGTCCGGCCAGACCAGGCTGGCGGACATTGGTTCCCCCGCTCGCCCGCGCACCGAGCGCAGACGATTCGGCAGGTCGATTTATGACGTCCGGCAGGTTTGCATAAGCGAGCGGGCGCGTGTGTGACTGTGATCACACACGCGCATCGGCGAGCGCTCGTGCGTCGTTTGCTCCAAGCGGCCGCAGGGCGATCGTCACGCGCGAGATCGCGCACAGTCTGTTCGCATCGTCGGTCAGCTCGACCTCCCAGACCCATGTCGTTCGCCCCGCATGCCTGCGGGTGGCCAGGGCGTGAACGGTGCCTGAGGTGATCGGTCGCAGAAAACTCGTGTGATTTGAGAGCCCACTGGCAGCCAGGCCGCGCTCGAGCACGACCGACGCGGTCGAGAACGATGTCAGGCCCTCGGCCATCGCGGCATAAACGCCGCCGTGCACAAGGCCAAAGGGCTGCAGGTGCTCGGGCCGCACGAGGAGCTGCCCGCGCGCCCGGTCCGGCCCGAGCTCGAGCAGCTCGAGCCCGTAGAAGGCATCAAAACCGCTGCTTGAGCGCAAGGACAGGTCGGACACCTCGAGGACCATAACGGGTCCTGGGTAAACCAGCCCGCACACGCCCCTGAGCGGCCCTTTAGGTTAATACAACCTGTGTAAAAACACCTGGTAATGAACTCCTAACAGGTCGCTTATCGGGCCTTCGTGCTGACCAGCTTAGCTGCGAGCTGTCGGATCTACGGACGGACCCCAGGAGGCCAGCAGCGTGAAACCATTGCAGTCGATAGGCGCAGCCGTAGGAACCCATCAGCGGGTCAGGGATGCGGGCAGCGAGCGGCAGGCGCGCACGCTGCTTGAGGTCTTCAGGGGCACGGTTGAGCGCTGGCCTGACCGCGTGGCGCTTGAGGCGCCAGAGGTGGCTTACTCGTATGCGGAGCTGGACACCGCCGTAGCCTCTCTGGCCGCGCGCCTGCGGGCGCGCGGCATCGGCCGCGGCGACCGCGTGGCGGTGCGTCTGCGCAGCGGCGCTGCGGAGCTCTACACGGCGATTCTCGCGGTCATCGCCTGCGGTGCCGCCTACGTACCGATCGACGCCGACGACCCGCAGGAGCGCGCCAACAGCATTCTCGAGCACTCCGAGGCGTGTGCCCTGCTGGGCATGGATGCAAGCATCCAGATGACAGATCACGCGCCACGCGGCGAGCCCGGCGAGCCGCGGGCCGACGATGACGCCTGGATCATCTTCACATCCGGCACCACCGGCCAGCCGAAGGGCGTGGCCGTAACCCACCGCTCGGCGGCAGCGTTCGTGCAGGCCGAGTCAAAACTCTGGGAGGTGCACCCCAGCGACCGGGTTCTGGCCGGCCTTTCGGTTGGCTTTGACGCCAGCTGTGAGGAGATGTGGCTTGCCTGGGCGCACGGCGCGGCGCTGGTGCCCGCCCCGCGGCAGATCGTTCGTGCCGGTGTCGAGTTGGGCGGCTGGCTCGTGGACCGGCAGATCACGGTCGTCTCCACCGTGCCGACGCTCGCGGCGCTCTGGGATGAGTCCTGCCTGCACAACGTGCGGCTGCTGATCCTCGGCGGCGAAGCCTGCCCCGAGAAGCTCGGCTGGCGCCTGGCAGCTGGACGTGAGGTTTGGAACACCTACGGGCCCACGGAGGCGACCGTGGTCTCCACGGCGGCGCCGATCATCCCCGGCGAGCCGATCACGATCGGCTGGCCCCTCGAGGGCTGGCAGATCGCTGCGATGGACGGCGAACGCCCGGTCGACCCCGGTGAGAGCGGCGAGCTGGTGATCGCCGGCGTGGGCCTTGGCCGTTACCTTGACCCCGCGCTGGACGCGGAGCGCTACGCCGGCGTCGAGGCGCTGGGCTGGGTGCGCGCATACCGCACCGGCGACATCGTGCGCATCGGCGAGCACGGCCTGGAGTTCGTCGGCAGGCGCGATGACCAGGTCAAGGTCGGTGGCCGACGCATCGAGCTGGGCGAGGTGGAGGCGGCGCTGCAGAGCGCGCCGGGCGTTCGTGCGGCAGCCGTGGTGGTCAGGGAGAGCAGCTCTGGAAACAAGCTCCTGGTCGGTTACATCGTCGCCGAGGCTGACCACGACCAGATCCGCCGGCACGTCGCCCAGCGCCTGCCGGCTGGTCTTGCGCCGATGCTCGTCGAGCTTGCCGAGCTACCGGTCAACACCGCCGGCAAGGTCGACCGTCGCGCGCTGCCATGGCCGCTGTCCGAGGACACGCAGGCATTGGCCGCCGGCATTGGCGCGGACGGCAGCGTGCTCAGCGAGCATGAGATCTGGGTCGGCGAGCGTTGGGTCGAGCAGCTTGGACCGGTTGCGCTGGGCCCCAACTCCGACTTCTTCGCCGCCGGCGGCACGAGCCTCGCCGCGGCCAAGCTGATCTCAACCGTCCGCCGCCGCTACCCGGCTGTGGCTGTCGCAGACCTCTACCGCAACCCGACACTCACCACCTTCGCCGCACGCTTGCAGGAGCTCGGCGAGCCTGGGCTGAGCGTGGCCGGCAGCGAAGCTCGCTCCAGTCGCGCGGCGCGACTCGCGCAACTCGTCCTGCATCTGAGCCTGGTGCTGATCGACGTACCGTCCTGGATGGCTGGGGTGCTGGCGTTTGATCGCTGGTATCACGTTGGACCGCAGCTCGGCTGGCTGTGGATCATCGGGGGCTGGGTGCTGCTCTCAAACGTTGGCACCCGGGCGCTGATCTCGATCGCGGTCAGCAGGGTGCTGCTCAGGGGCGTGAAACCGGGACGCTATCCGCGCAACAGCTGGCTGAGCTTCAGGGTTGCCTTCGTCGAGCACGTCGCTGGCCACTGCCGCCTTGATGGCCTGGCCGGTACCCCTTGGGCTGCGCGCTACGCCCGGCTGCTCGGGCACCGCGTCGGCCGGGGCGCGAGGCTCGGAACGCTGCCGTCCGCATCATCGTTCATTGAGATCGGCCCCGGTGCCACCGTGGAGGGTGCCGTCGACATGCTCGGCTGGCACATTGACGGCGCAGAGCTGGTGATCGGCGAGGTGTCGGTTGGTGCCGGGGCGCGTGTCGGCACGCGCACGCTGCTGATGCCGGGCGCCCGCCTCCAACCCGGTGCCGAAGTTGAGCCGGGAACGGTGATCACGGGCACCGTCCCAGCCGGTGAGCGCTGGGCAGGCGCCCCCGGCAGGAAGGTTGGCTTGGCTGGCGAGCACTGGCCGGTGGCTCCCCCGCCGCCGACGGCACCTGAGCGCGCGCGGCGGTGGCGGCGCCTCTATGCGCTCGGGATGATCGCCCAGATGGTGTTGCCGCTGCTGGCGGCAACACCGGGTCTGGCGCTGCTGCTGATGGTCGAGCGTGATCCCCGGCATTCGCTTGCACTGATGCGCGACATGCTGCTGCTCTCGCCCGTGTTTGCGCTGCTGTTCACGGTCTGCATGGCGGTGCTCGTGGCGATCTGCGTGCGGCTGCTGGGCCGGCTGATCAAGCCCGGCTGGCACCACGGCAACGGTGCCACGCCCTGGGCGCTGTGGATGACAGACCGGATCATGGAGCAGTCGCGCTTTGCGCTCTTCCCGCTGTACGCGTCGAGCTTCACCAACCGCTGGCTGAGGCTCTGCGGCATCCCCGTGGGCCCACGGACAGAGGTCTCAAACGTCGTCGGCCTCAACCGTCTGACTCGCCTCGGTAGCGCCAGCTTTGCGGCTGACGATGTCGTCTTTGCCTGCGGGCGCGCTCGTGACGGCTGGCTGTACGTCGCACCCATAGCGGTCGGCGACCGGACATTCCTCGGCAACAGCGCGATCCTGCAGGCTGGAAGCACCATCGGCGATGACAGCCTGATCGGTGTGATGACGGTGGCG
>JAJZID010000051.1 GCA_021810705.1 Actinomycetes bacterium | reverse complement strand
TAGATCGCAGTCAGGACGGAGAAGATAAAGGCCTGCAGGGCGGCGATCAGCACCGCCTCGAACAGGTAGATGGCGATCCCGAACGGGAACAGCAGCCACTGCACCCACGGGTCGCCGACGAGCACGCCGAGCTCGCCACCCATGAACGCGATCAGCATGTGCCCGGCAAGCAGGTTGGCCCAGAGCCGGACGGTTAGCGAGATCAGCCGCAGGAAGTAGGAGAGCACCTCGATCACGAAGATGAGTGGCTTGATCGGGCCGGTGATACCGGCCGGCATCAGGCTCTTGAGGAAGCCCACCGGCCCGTGGTGGGCCTTCAGCCGCTCCCAGCTGAACAGCACGAACACCATCAGCGCCAGGATCAGCGGGAAGGCGACGTTGGTGTCGGCGGCGTAGATCTGAAACGACGGCAGGTGCGCACCGAACAGCTTGAACTTGTCAAGCGAGTCGACCGGAAGCGGGATGTAGCCGATCAGATTGGAGACGAGAATGAAGACAAACAGCGTCGCGATCAACGGGAAGTAGCGGCGTGAGAGGTTCTCGTCGAGGTTCTCGCGGGCCATGCCACTGGTCAGCCCGTAGAACATCTCGATCGCCGCCTGCAGCCGTCCGGGGCGCTCCTTCAGCCGGTGCGCGACGTAGAACATCAGGCCGAGCGTGATCGCGGCCGCGAGGATCACGTAAAGCACGCCCTTGTTGAAGTTCACGGGGCCGACGCTGAACCAGGTGTCGAGCTTGAACTCGTTGGTCGGCGTGAACACGCCGCTTGCGACCGAAGGCGCCTTGTGCGCCTTGAAGCCGAAAACTCCGATGAAGAAGACGATGCCCGCGATCCACAGCCCACCGAGCGCGAGCGCAACGCGCTTGCCGTGGCTCGCGCCGGGCTTGCGCTCGCTGCCCTCGCCGGGCCTCGGCGTGCCGGCTGGCGCCGGTGCGGTGATTGCGCTCATCGGTGTTCTGACTCCCTTTCCGGCGGTGGACCACTGACGATCCTGACCGCGAAGCCTACCGAGTAGGCGGCGAAGATCAGGACCGCGGCGGCAAGGCCGTCCTGCCGGTGGCCGGCCACACCGGCCACAACGATCGCGCCCGCCAACAGCCAGATTCTCCCAAACGCCTCGGTCACATGGATGCCCACCTGCGTGCGCGGGTCGCGCAGCCTGCGTGTGAAGCGCCGATCCGTGATCTGGACGAGGCGCTGCAGCAGCCAGCCGGCCCCGCCGACCGTCACGCCGAGCGCTGGGGCGCCGAGGATCAGCGCCACAGCGCCGCCGAGCACAAGCAAGTAGATGTCGAGATATTGGAGCGCGTTCACGGTTACCCGCTCATGCGAATGGGCGTTTTGATACAAAGTGGTCATATCCCGTTTGGGCGGTGGCTGCCCAAAGGCTGGGCGCTGCATGCTAGCGATTAACCGCCGGTAAGGCATGTCTGACTTTGCTTGCCAGCTCGTTTCTCGCGCGCTGATCCGCACGACCCGAGCACCCGACCGTCCAGCGCGGATGACGGTCTTGTGATGGCATGGGCGGTCGCTGCCGATGAGAAGCGCATGGACGATGCGCCTCGCACCAGCGTGAGGACCAGGTGCACGAGGAGCGCCGGGGGCGCGGCGATGTGCGCCGAGGGCGTGGCGAGCGCCGGAGGCGTGGTGAGCGCCGGAGGCGTGGCGGTGTGCGCCGGGCCCACCGGCGTGACGGGGACGCAATTGCGAACACGCATCACGGGCCTGCTGTTGGTCCTGACGCTCGCCGCCTGCCTGCTGGCCTGCGCGCGGGCTGATGCCGCCCCAGACAACCCTGCCGGCGTCGCCGCCGCGGGCGAACAGGTCGCCGGGCTGACGCTGACCACCACGCAGGCGCCCTCGCCGCTGCCAGACCGTCTGCCGCGCGCGCTCCCATACCGACCCCCAGCCGGGAGGATCCTCCAAGGGGTGGCCAGCAAGCCGATCGGCGCCTACACGAGCGCGGTCGGCAAACATCCCGCCGTCTACCAGGAGTTTGTGGCCTGGGGGCAATGGCTGCCGGGCATAACCAGCGATGCAACGGCGAACCGAGCAAGGATGATGATGATGCTCACCACGGCCTACGGCTCGCGGAACGTGATCACGCCGCTTGGAATCGCGCGCGGCGCCGGCGATGCCTGGCTGATCGGCCTCGCCCAGGCGATCTACGCATCGCACAACATCACCTACCTGCGCCTGATGGCGGAGATGAACAACTGCGAAAACCCCTACGCGGCCTACAACTGCGACGGGAGCTCGCGCGGCGCCCAGTACTCAAGCGCAGCCTTCAAGCAGGCCTGGCGGCGTGTGGCGCTGATCATGCGCGGCGGTGAGGTGGCGTTGATCGACCGGCGCCTTGAGGCGCTGCACATGCCGCCGCTGCGCACGTCGCTTGCGTACCTGCCGACGCCCGAGGTGGCGATGGTGTGGGTGCCGATGGTCGCCGGCAACCCCGACATTCCGGCCCTGGCCCCGGCCGCCTACTTCCCCGGCCGGGCCTGGGTTGACTGGGTCGGCACGGACTTTTACAGCCGCTACCCGAACTGGACAGGGCTCGACCGCTTCTACGCGGCCTACGCTCACGTGGCGCCGTTCGCGTTCGGCGAGTACGCGATCTGGGACGGGGACGCGCCGGGCTGGGCCAGGGCGCTCTTCGCCTGGATCGCGGCACACCGGGATGCGCGGATGCTCGTCTACAACGACGCCTCGCCGGAGTTCTACCTCGCACAGTTTCCCGGGAGCGCCGCTGTCATCCGCGCGGCCCTGGCCGCGCCGAAGTTCCTCGCCTACGCGCCGGAGTGGGCGCCGGGCGCGGCGGCGCGCCGCCGCGGGCGGCGGATTGTGGCTGGCGGCTAGGCGCCGAGTTGCTCGAGCCGCTGGCGCACCCGCCGGGCACGTTCGCTCAGGTCGGCTTCGAGCTTGGCGAGCTCCGTCAGCCTGCCGCGCACCAGCGTCAACTGGTTGGCGATGTGCCCGTCGGATTGCAACAGCAGCTCGCGCTGGCGCCCAGGATCATCGGTCGCATGCAGCTCACGCCGGATCTCGGCGCGAGCCGTCTCCGCCTCTAGCAGCTGTGAGAGTTGCTCGAGGCTCAGCCCGAGCAACTCCTTGAGCCGCACGATCTCGTGGACACGATCGACATCGGCCTGCGAGTAGCAGCGGTGCTGGCCGAGCACGCGCGTGTCGCCCCCTGATAGCAGTCCGATCTCCTCGTAGTAGCGGATCGTCCTCGGAGTGGTGCCGGTGAGCGCCGCGACCTCACCGATCCGCATCACCCGCTCAGCGTCGGCGCGTGGCGTGTCTGCGCCACCAGCCTGCTGCGCTGCATCACCGATGGCCGTCATGCCGCTACCACCTGTCCGCCCTGCGCGACGGCCCTGTGAGCGAGCTCTTCGTCGCCGGCACCGGCCGGTGTCTGGCTGCCCACGTGCTTGGGCCGTGCCAGTGCGACCACGGCCCCGACCAACGACAGCCCGCTCATGCACCAAAGTGCGAAGTGCATGTTCGCCAGAAACGGCGCCAGGTGAGCGGCGCTGATACGGGTGCCAAGGCCAGAGAAGATGCTGAACAACACGGTCGGTGAGATGCCGTTGGTGACGACAGCCATCACGAACGCGATCGACAGCACCGCACCGGTGTTCTGGACAAGCACCCGCGCGCCGGAGGCGATCCCGCGACGGTGGGGAGCCACCACACCCATCATCGCGGCCGTGTTTGGCGAGTTGAACATGCCCGAGCCGATACCGACAACGAACTGGAAGAGCCCGGGCCACCAGTAGCTCGTCTGCTGCCCCAGTGTCGTCATCAGTCCGAGCCCCAGCGCGGTGACAAGCATGCCCAGTGACGCCAGCGCACGCGAACCGCGACGATCAGCGTAGATGCCGGCGATCGGCGAGGCGATCAGCATGCCGAGCGCCAGCGGCGCCAGTTTGAGACCCGCAAGGATCGGCGTGTCGCCCTGCACGCCCTGGAAGTAGAAGACGAACACGAACATCAGCGCAAAGCGCGCCAGACCGTTCAGAAACGCAGCAGCCGAGGCGGCGCTGAAGAGCCTGCTCCGGAAGATGCTCAGGTCGAGCATCGGCGCGCGGTGGTGACGTTCGATCACGACGAACAGCGGCAGGAAGACAGCCGCGGCGACGAGGCTCGCGAACACGAGCGTGCCGTGCCAACCTTCGATGCCGCCCCTCGAGATGCCGTAGACCAAGCCGGTCAGGCCAAGCAGAAACGTGCCCGTGCCGAGCGCGTCGAAGCGCGTGTCCTCGCCACGCCCGGTGATCTCACGCAGGATCGAGAAGGCCCAGAGGCTGCCCAGCAGCGCGAACGGAACGTTGAACCAGAAGACCCAGTGCCAGGAGATGTCGACCAGAGCCCCACCCAGTACCGGGCCGATCACCAGGCCAACCGCCGCGACCATCGTATTGGTGCCCATCGCCACGCCGAGCTGCTCACGCGGGAACGCGTCGGTCACGATCGCGGCCGAGTTCGCAAACAGGAACGCGCCGCCCAGACCCTGAGCCACGCGCCAGAGGATCAGCTCGGTGCCGCCGGTCGAAAAGCCGGCGCCCAGGGACGCTGCGGCGAACATCAAAAAGCCGCCGATGTAGGCGTTCTTGCGCCCAAACTGGTCAGAGAGACGCCCCGCGCTCAGCACCAGCACCGTGGAGGCGATCATGTAGACGAGGATCACCCACACCAGGGTGAGCAGACTGGTGTGCAGGTGCCGCTCGAGGTCCGGCAGGGCGATGATCAGCGTGCCGGAGTTGATCGTCGCAAGCAACATGCCAACGCTCGTGCAGGAGAGCGCCCACCACTTGTAGTGATGGTGGTCTCGATCGACGCCCATCCTGCGTTTGGGGCCTGCTGCTGTGACCGCTGACATACGCGCACCTCCGGCTGAAAATGCTTCCTTACGTGAACGTCAGCTTAGCAGCGCTGGCGCCGATGCCGGCGGCGCGGCGCGTCAGCGCTGGAACGCGGAGACCGTCGCAAGCACGATGTACACGGCGATCAGCGCCGCACCCTCGAACGGCGTCGCTTCGCCGTCGCCGGTGATCTGCCAGATCAGGACCGCGGTGCCGACCAGGGCCCCAGCCCACACGTCCGGCAGCTGAAAGCTCAACCGGCTCGCAGTCGCCAGTGAGACGAGCACCATCAGCGGGTAGAGGAACGCCGCCAGTTGCGCGACCGAGTTCTTGACAACGCTGATCGCCAGGTCGTGCTTGCCGCGGTAGGCAAGGTAGATGCCGGAAGCGTTCTCCACGGCGTTGCCGGCGATGGCGATGATCACGATGCCCGCAAACGACTGGGTCAGCGAGAGCTGGTGGATCGTCGGTGCGAGCGCGTGCACAAACCAGTCCGAGACAAACGCCGAGCCGACTCCCGCCACCGCCAGCAGCGCCAGCGCGGTCCGCAAAGACAGGCTTGGCTGCTCCGCTTGCGCCTGTGCCGGGTCCGCCCCGGCCCGCGTTCTGTCTCTGCTCAGGTACTGACGCATCCAGATGGCGTAGACGACGAGCAGCGCGACGGCCCCGACGATGCTGATCGTCTCCACGTGGCTGCCGGTGGCGCCCGACGAGCCGGCAACCAGCGCGATCAGCACAATGACCAGCGAAGCGATCAGCATCAGCGTGGCCGTGTCGTTGGGCAGCCCGGCATGAAAGCGCATCACCCGCCCACGCTCGCGCGCGGCCCCGGTGACGAGCACCAGCCCCAGGACGAGCAGCGCGTTGACGAGAATCGAGCCGATCAACGCCGTCTGGGCGACGGTCCGCTCGTGTGCCTGCAGAGCGAACAGGACAACGAAGAACTCGGGCAGGTTGCCAACCGTGGACTGCAGCACACCGGTCATCCCCGGCCCCAGACGCAAACCGACCTGCTCGGTGGCAAACGAAACCGTCCAGGCGAGCCCGGCCAACGCCAGCGCAGCCACGACGAAGGCAAGCAGCTGCGGCACTGCGCTCAGGTAGCGGGTCACCGCGGCGAGCAGGACCAGCAGCAGAACGCAGGCCAGCAGCCCGCGTTTCAGGCCGCTCACGGCCCCGGCCCCGGCCCCGGCGGCGTGATCGCGTCGAACTCGCCCGTCTCCATGTCGCGCTGCACCGCGGCGACGATGTCGTGCTCGCTCGTGTCGGGATCGACCTTGCGCAGCTGGATGGCCTTGAGCAGCTTGAACTTGAAGATCTCAAGCACGTAGACGAGGTAGACGCTCGCGATCACCGCAACCAGCAGGATCATGGCCATCACGACACTCCAGCCAGGGTTGTAGTGGCCGTGGTCGCGGTAGGGCACGAACCGCAGCGCGAGCGCGAGCCCCGCGAGCATCAGCGTCCAGGCGTACAGGTACGCGACGGTCTTGCGCTGGCTGAAGCCGATTCGCGCCATGCGGTGGTGGAAGTGCTCCATGTCTGCACGCCAAGGCATGTGCCCGTACTTGAGGCGTTTGGCCACCACAAACCCGGTGTCCATGAACGGCACCGCGAGCACCAGCAGCGGCACCGCCAGCGCCAGCGCCGCATTGGTCTTGAGCGAGCCGACGATCGCGACGACCCCGAGCAGGTAGCCGAGCAGGTTCGAGCCCGTGTCCCCCATGAAGATCTTCGCCGGATAGCGGTTGTGGACCAGGAAGCCGAGTGCGGCGCCGGCGGTGATCGCCGCCATCACCGCGGCGGCGCTCCTGCCCCCCTCGACGCTGAAGGCGATCACGGCAAAGGCCGCACCGTCGATCGCGCACACGCCCGCGGCCAGGCCGTCGACCCCGTCGGAGAAGTTGACGACGTTCATCAGCACCACGAGCCACAGGACGGTGAGCTCCTTGCCGCCATCGGGGAACGCCAGATAGCCAAGGAAGGGCAGCTCCACCCCTTTGATCAGCGCGCCACCCAGTGCCGCCACGATCGCCGCCGCGATCTGCCCAACGAGCTTGACGAGCGGCTTGAGCTCGACGATGTCGTCGATCGCACCGATCAGGGCGATCAGCACCGCCCCGGCGATGACAACCCAGGTGTGCACGACGCCGGCCGTGCCCGGCCTATAACCGGGAGCGAGGCGCAGGTGGATCGTGTCCGGCAGCCAGATCAGCGCGGCCACGATCACCGCCGCGAGGATCGCCAGGCCGCCCAGCTCTGGCGTGGGCTCGCGGGCCAGTCCGCGCTCGGACGGGTAGGCGATCGCGCCGACCTTGCGCGCGAGCCGTCCCGCGAGCGGCGTCAGCAACGCGGCGACGGCCGTCGCGACGAGCAGGGCGTAGACGGCATCCAGGTAACGCATCTGGCCGGCTAAGCATGCCAGCAGCGACGCGCCTCGGTCGGGCGCATCAGTGCGCGAGCGCCGCCGCGACCCGCGCGATCACCGCTTCAGGTGTGCGGTCGAGCTGCCGGGCGGTGATCCGGATCACCCGGTAGCCGGCGGCAACCAGGCGCTGGTCGCGCAGGCGGTCACGCTCAAACGACCGGCGTGCCGAGTGATAGCCGAACCCGTCGAACTCGACCACAAGGCGCTGCCCGGGCCAGAGCAGGTCCACCTCCATGCCCAGCAGCTGAGCGTTCACGGTTGGCTTTGGTAGCTGCGCGCGCGCCAGCAGCTCGAGCAGCTTGCGCTCGTAATGTGAGCGGGTCAGCGTCGGTTCGCCGCCCTGCTGGATGAGCTGGCGCAGGCTCGCCGCACCCTTCACGCGCGGGTTCGCCGCGAGCGCCTGCGCCAGCTGTGCGGGTTCGAGCAGCCTGCGACGCAGCGCAACCGCGTAGGCAGCCTCGAGCTCATCGCGGCCGAACACAGAGGCGAGGTCGATCAATGTGCGCGCGGGCGCGGTCACGGGCAGCCTGCTGTGACGGCAGACATCGCCCGGCTGCCAACTCGACCGGCGGTGGACAACCAGCCCTGGTCGCGGCCGCGCGTCGAGCCCCGCGAGCGTGACCTCGACCGGCAGCTCCGGAACGTCGGATAGCTGCCAGAGCAGGGCGGCGGTTCGGTGGCTGAGCACGCCCCGGCCGGCGAAGTGGATGACCGCCGCGGTGGCGGCGGCCAGCGGCTCAAGCCGCGGACGGCCAAACAGGTAGACGCCCGGGTGGAGCCGGTGCAGGCACCGGGCGGCGAGCCGGTGCCTGATCGCCGCCGGACTGAGGCCGGCCTCGAGGAGTTGGCTGCGGTGCAGCACCCCACGCTGGAGCTCGGCCAGGCGTGCGAGCTCCTCGTCACCGCGCCCGCGAACAGCCTCCAGCCCCCAAACCTCCAACGCGACGGGCGAATTGTGCATTTCGCGCTCTCCCAGTGCGCGAAATGCACAAACTGGCCCTGGGGCGTGAGCTTTGGGGGCTGGAGGCTGCTCGGAGGCCGACATGCAAGCGACTATGGCCGCCCGGCGCCGCCCGCGCCACCCGCGGGCGCAAATCGGCACACATTCGCGACACTTCGGGCCCCGGGCGCCGACCCTCCCAGCTCAGACCGGGACGCTGGGCGCGAGCGTCGCGTAGAGCGGGTAGCGCTCGGCGATCGCACCGGTGCGCTCGGCCAGCTCCTCGCGGCGCGCCTCGAAGTCACCTGGCGCGAGCGCCGCCACGATGATCTCGCCGATCTCGCCGAAGTCGGCAACCTGAAGCCCGCGTGTGGCGAGTGCCGGCGTGCCGATCCGCAGCCCCGAGGTCACCATCGGCGGTCGCGGGTCAAACGGGATCGCGTTGCGGTTCACGGTGATGCCGATCGTGTGCAGGCGGTCCTCGGCCTGCTGGCCGTCGAGCTCTGAGGCGCGCAGGTCCACCAGCACAAGATGGACGTCGGTGCCGCCGGTGAGCACGGAGATCCCGTGCCCGGCGCCGAGCATCGTCGCGGCCAGGGTTCGGGCCCCGGCAACGGTCCGCTCCTGGCGCTCGCGGAAGGGCTGTGAGGCGGCGATCCGCAGCGCCACCGCCTTGGCGGCGATCACGTGCTCGAGCGGCCCACCCTGCTGGCCGGGGAACACAGCCGAGTCGATCTTCCTGGCGTGCTCCTCGCGACAGAGGATCATGCCCGAGCGCGGCCCGCCGATCGTCTTGTGGATGGTGGTCGCGATCACGTCGGCGTATGGCACCGGCGAGGGGTGCAGGCCCGCAGCCACCAGCCCGGCGAAGTGCGCCATGTCCACAAACAGGTAGGCGCCGACCTCGTCTGCGATCTCACGGAAGCGCGCGAAGTCAAGCTGGCGCGGGTAGGCCGACCAGCCGGCGACGATCATCTTCGGCCGCTGCTCGCGCGCGATGCGCGCGACCTCATCCATGTCGATCAGGCTTGTCTCGCGGTCCACCCCGTAGGTCACGATCTCGTACAGCCGCCCGGAGGCGTTGAGCTTCATGCCGTGGCTCAGATGCCCGCCGTGGGCGAGCTCGAGTCCCATCAGCTTGTCACCGGGGGTCAAGAGCGCGTGGTACACGGCGAGGTTCGCCTGCGCGCCAGCATGCGGCTGCACGTTGGCGTGCTCGGCGCCAAAGAGCGCCTTGGCACGGTCAATCGCGAGCTGCTCCGAGCGGTCGACGAACTCACAGCCACCGTAGTAACGGCGCCCCGGATACCCCTCCGCGTACTTGTTGGTCAGCACCGACCCCTGCGCCTCGAGCACCGACAGGGGCACGAAGTTCTCCGATGCGATCATCTCGAGCGTCTGCTGCTGGCGGCCAAGCTCGCCTGCAATGATCTCGGCGATCTCGGGATCGACCTCTGCCAGGGGCGCGTTGAAGTAGTCGGCGGGTAGGTTCGTCATACCGACGAGCCTACCAACGGCGGACACGGCACCTCACAGCGGCCGTGCGACGAGCACCGCGAGGTCACGCAGCGTCCAGCTCACCCGCGCCTCGAAGCCGGCGGCGCGCAGCCAGCCGAGCTGCTCGGCGACGCTGCTCGGCTTGTCGTAGCCGTTCGTGAGCGCCACCACAGCCTCATCCGGCGACTCGGGCACGACGACGTCGCCGAGCACAAAGCGCCCGTCCGGCGCGAGGCGCTCGCGCACCCGTGAGAACAACAGCGCCTTCTCATCCGGGTCGAGATGGTGCACCGCCAGCGCGCTCACGACGAGGTCAAAGCGCCCCTCGGGCAGCGGCTCCTGCAGCAGACCCACGTGCGCTGCCACCAGCCGCTCGCCGAGCCGCGCCGCGGCCGCAGCCAGCATCGCCGGGCTCTCATCAACACCCGTGATCTGCGCCAGTGGGTTTTGCTCAAGCAGCCGCGCCGCGGTCTCGCCGGTGCCGATCCCGAGCTCGAGGATCGTCTGTGCTCCCTGGCCGGCGGCCAGCGCCACCTGCGCCTGCAGCTGCTCGTAGCCTGGGAGCGTGTCGCTGACCATCGCGGCGTAGGTGCCCGGCTCGAAGCGAAACCGCCCCCCCAGCCGGCGCGCGAGCTCGTCCTCATCCACCGCGCCCAGCCGGCGCACAGACCAGACACCCTCCTGCTCGTAGGCGCGCAGGTCAACGACCGTGGAGGCCACGCCCGGCAGCTCACCACCGTCGATCACCAGGTCGGCGC
>JAJZID010000001.1 GCA_021810705.1 Actinomycetes bacterium | reverse complement strand
CCATCAGCACGTTGAGGCCCAGAAGGCGGGTGTCGCGTGCGGCGATGCCACCGAGGAAATCGACCTTGACGGTCTCGACCGCCGCCTCCTCGTCGAGTGAGGCGGCGATCTTGCCCAGGGCGCGGGCAAGCGGCAGGAACGGGGTCAGCGGCTCGATGTCCTCGTCGGGGATCGCCGGGATGTTGACGGCGGTTGTGACCGAGCCGCCGGTCAACGCCGCCACGATCTGCTCGGCGGCCTGGAAGCCGGCGCGGTCGTTGGCCTCTGCGGTTGAGGCGCCGAGGTGCGGGGTGACGATCACGTTCGGGTAGGCAAACAGCGGGTGATCGGTGATCGGCTCTGACTGAAAGACGTCGAGCGCCGCGCCCGCGACCTTGCCGCTGTCAAGCGCCGCCTGCAGGTCTGAGTCGACTACCAGCGGCCCGCGCGCGACGTTCAGCACGCGCACCCCGTCCTTGCACTTGGCGAGCACCTCGGCGTTCAGCCAGCCGGTCGTCTCCGGCGTCTTTGGCAGGTGCAGGGTCAAAAAGTCAGCGACGGCGTAGACCTCCTCGGCTGTCTGCGCCCGCGTGACGCCGAGCTCCCGGAAGCGCTCGCCGCTGACAACGGGGTCAAAGGCGATCAGGTTCATGCCAAAGCCCCTGGCGCGCTCGGCGACCAGCTGGCCGATGCGGCCGAAGCCGATGATCCCGAGTGTCTTCTCGTAGAGCTCAACGCCCGAGTACTTGGAGCGGTCCCAGCGTCCGGCCTTCAGCGAGGCGTCGGCCTGCGGGACGTTGCGGGCGAGCGCCAGGAGCAGCGCCAGGGTGTGTTCGGCGGCGGTGACGACGTTTGAGAGCGGCGCGTTGGCGACCACGATCCCGCGCCTTGAAGCCTCGGGCACGTCGACGTTGTCAACCCCCACCCCGGCCCGGCCGATCACCCGCAACCTCGTGCCTGCGGCCAGGAGCTCGGCGTCCAGCTTGGTCGCCGAGCGGATCAGGATGCCGTCAAACTCGCCCAGGCGCGCCTTGACCTGCTCGCGATCCCAGTCGAACCCGAGCTCGACCTCAAAGTGGCTTTTGAGCAGCTCGATGCCGGAGGCGCCGACCTTCTCTGCAACAAGGACCTTGGTCATCAGTTCTGCTCCAGGATGTAGTCGATGCAGGCGGTCAGCGCCTGCACGTCGGCGGGGTCGGTGGCGGGGAACATGGCCACGCGCAGCTGGTTGCGACCGAGCTTGCGGTAGGGCTCGACGTCGACGATCCCGTTGGCGCGCAGGGTCGCAGCGATCTCTGCAGCGTCGGTCTCCTCGTCAAAGTCGATCGTCGCCACAACCAGCGAGCGCTTGGCGGGGTCCTTGACGAACGGCGTGGCGTGCGCATGCGCCTGCGCCCAGCCGTAGATGTGCTGAGCGGAGGCGCTGGTGCGCGCCATCATGGCCTCGAGCCCGCCGTTTGCCAGCATCCAGTCGATCTGGTCGGCCAGCAGAAACAGCGTTGCGACCGCCGGGGTGTTGTAGGTCTGGTCCTTGCGCGAATTGTCAAGCGCCGTGGTCAGCGACAAAAACTCCGGGATCCAGCGCTGCGCACCGACCGTCGGGCGCTCTGCGTCGATCCGCTCGATCCGCTCGATCGCGGCGGGGCTCGCCAGCGCCAGCCACAGCCCGCCGTCTGAGGCAAAGCCCTTCTGCGGCGCGAAGTAGTAGATGTCGGCGTCGCTGACGTCGACCGGCAGACCAGCCGCGCCGGAGGTCGCGTCGATCAGCACCAAGCAGTCCTCGTCGAGCCCGCCCGGACGCTGCACAGCCACCATCACGCCGGTCGAGGTCTCGTTGTGGGCCCAGGTGATCACATCGGCGCCGTGCTGTGCCGCCGCCTGCGGATCGGGGGCGTCACCAGGCTGCGCTGCGACCACGATCGGCTCGGCCAGGAACGGCGCCTTTTTGGCGCCCGAGGCGAGCTTTGCGGAGAACTCGCCGTAGGTGAGGTGCAGCGGCCGTTCGCGGATCACTCCGGCGATCAGCGCGTCCCAGAAGGCGGTCGTGCCGCCGTTACCGAGGATGACCTCGTAGCCCTCGGGCAGGCTGAAGAGCTCGCGCAGGCCGGCGCGCACCCGCCCGACCAGCTGCTTGACCGGCTTCTGCCGGTGGGAGGTGCCCATCAGCGTGCTGCCGGTGGCCGCCAGCGCGGGCAGCTGCTCCGCTCGCAGCCGCGATGGTCCGCAGCCAAAGCGCCCGTCGCTGGGCTTGAGCTGCTCGGGTATGAGTATCTGGGTTTGGGGCACAGTCGCTCCTCGGATCCGCTGGAGGTGAGTGAGAGAGATGGGTGCCCAGGCGCGCGGCGACAGCGGCCCGCCGCTCCCCGGTGGTGCTCCACCTAGTCGCGCCAGTCACAGCGGGCGCCTCAAACCATAGCGAAGCGGCGGGGCTGGGCGCGGCGCCGGCGTGCTCATGGTCCTCCCAGTTCGGCGCCGTGGGGTGTACCGCCGGGCCCGCTCACATCCGCGGCAACTCCGCCCGGGTTGGCCCTCTGCGCCGCCGTTCACTCGTGGAAGGCGGTGTCGATCCAGGCCATGTGCGAGCGCAGGTCCTTGCCGACCACCTCGACCTGGTGTCCTGCCTGCTCCTCGCGCATGCGCTTGAAGCTCTCCTGTCCGGCGCGGTTCTCGGCGATCCACTCGTGCGCGAACTCACCCGATTGGATCTCTGAGAGGATCTGCTTCATCGCCTGACGAGTCTCGTCGGTGATCACCCGCTTGCCGCGCGTGTAGTCGCCGTACTCGGCCGTGTTGGAGATCGAGTAGCGCATCCCGGCAAGGCCCTTCTCATACATCAGATCGACGATCAGCTTGAGCTCGTGCAGGCACTCGAAGTAGGCCATCTGCGGGTTGTAGCCGGCCTCAACCAGCGTGTCGAAGCCGGCCTGCACCAGCTCTGAGACGCCGCCGCAGAGCACCGCCTGCTCGCCGAACAGGTCGGTCTCGGTTTCCTCCCGGAAGCTCGTCTCAAAGACGCCTGCGCGGGTGCAGCCGATCCCCTTCGCGTAGGCGAGCGCGAGCTTCTGTGCGTTGCCGGTGGCGTCCTGGTGCACGGCAACCAGCCCCGGGATGCCGGTGCCTTCCAGGTACAGCCGACGCACCATGTGACCCGGGCCCTTGGGCGCAACCAGCGCCACATCAATGTCCTGAGGCGGCTTGACCGTCTCATACAGCACCGAGAAGCCGTGGCTTGTGAGCAGCAGGTTGCCGGGCTCGAGGCCACCCTGGATCTCCTCCCAAACGGCGCCGTGCAGCTCGTCTGGCACGAGCAGCATCACCACATCGCCCGCAGCGGCCGCGGCGGCCGGGTCGAGCACCCGCAGGCCGTGGCTCTGCGCCTTGGCGACACTCGCCGAGTCGGGACGCAGACCCACCACGACATCGACGCCCGAATCTTTGAGGTTGTTTGCGTGGGCGTGGCCCTGGGAGCCGTAGCCGATGATCGCGACGGTCTTGCCGTCGAGCAGATGGAGGTCAGCGTCGTCGTCGTAGAACATTGCCAGCAGGCTAGCGGAGCACCCGCCGCGCCGGCCGTGCGCCGTCCTCAGTAAACCCAGACCAGGCTCTTCTGTGAGCCATCGATTGCCCGGTAGCGTCCGCGCGCGAGCTTGTCACTCACCAGCGAGAACACCGCGCCGGCACGGCGGTGGAAGGTCGCGACGGTGCGCCAGCCGTGCCGCTGGACCTGCACGCGCACCGTCCCCGAGGCCGGCGCGATCCCCCACAGCTGGGAGCGGCCACGGCCATCGGCTGAGACCACCAGCGGGAACCGGTAGGCGATAAGCGACGGCTTCGGCTTGCCGTTGTAGTAGTAGATGCCGGAGGCGTAGTTGATCGTGTAGGGCGGCGCCTGGTCGCGCAGCAGATACCAGAACACGGTGCTCACGCCCTCGTGCCAGAAGACGTAGAAGGACTGCTCGAGCCAGCGTGCCTGGGTCGCAAGCGACGGCGTCCCGGACACGCGGATCGGCGGGTCTGACTGGTAGCTGAACTCCGTCACCCACAGGGGCTTGTGGGTGTGCGGAAGCACGGTGTGGGCGGCAAGGCCGGCGTTCAGCACCCTGGTCAGCCGGGCGAGGTCAGGCGCTGAGGCGTCAAGCGGCGAGACCGCCGGCGTTGTTGGCGAAAACGCCTCATATGGGTCTGAGGCGAGCACGTTGAAGTGCGCTCCGCCGCCCGCGCATCTGACCCGCCTGAGTTGCGGGCTCAGGCACAGGAGGTTCTCGAGAAAGGTGACAGGGTGGGTGCGCTCAAGGCCAGTGAACGGCGCGTCACCGTAGCCCTCGAGGCCGGTCATCAGCACGACGTCGGAGCGGTCACCGGCCTTCACGCCGGCGTAGAAGTCGTTCAGCATCGAGCGGTACATGACCGCCCCGGTGTTCACGGCGCGGCCATGTACGCGGACCCACTGCGGCGAGAGGTGATTGGTCATGTTCGCCTCACCCCAGGCCTGCATGTAATGGACCGCCGGCAGCATCGTCCCCGGGGCCGCCGGGTTTGGGTAGTGGCCCGAGTAGCGGGTCGCGAGCGCCTGCCCGAGCTCGCCAAACGCCTTGGCGTTGGGCCTGTAGCCGCCGGTGGCCTCCAGGGTCGGGCTCCCGCCGGGAGCCTCAGCCCAGGCGGGAGCGTCCGTGACCAGGAACACCGGCGTGAGGCCGGCGCCGTCAATCTCCTGCACCCTCTGGTCAAGCGAGGCAAAACTGAACTGGGCCGCGTCCGGGTTGGTGGGGTTCGCACCAGGTGCGGGCGCGACCGGTTCGACACCGGTCCAGTCGACTTCGATCTGCACGAACCTTGCGCCGGAAGCGCGCGTATGAGCGAGCCAGGTCTGTGTGGCTACACCGTCCTGGGTGCCGTCGAACCAGACGTCGTCGACGAAGCCTCGCGTGAAGGTCGCCGCGCGGGCCTGCCCGCTGAAAAGCGCCAGCAGCGCCAACGCCGCGGCCAGCACCGTAAGCGCTCTCCGCCAACAGGCCGACCACACCCCAGGCACGGCGGTCTGGGGGCCTGTAGCACTCACGCGGGCGATCATAGGGGCCATTGCCCGGCACCGGTGCAGGATCGGGGAAGCTCAGGCCTGCGCACAGCCGACCAACGAGCTGCCGGGCAGTTCGATCTCGCCCTCTGGGCTCGCGTACTCCGCCGCGACCTCCGACAGTCGGTCGCTCAGCCGCTGACGACCGCTGCTGTCGAGCGTTCGCCAGACCGCGGCGAACTGGCCCGAGTGATCGAGCGTCTCGGCGATCCACTCGGTCACGTTGCGGTAGCGGCGCACGATCGCCACCGCATCGCTCTCGACCTCGACAAAGCCTGCGTCCGCGAGCATCTGCTCGAGCAGTCCCGGGTGCGATAGCGCAAACATCCCGGGGCCGCCCTGGGGGGCAGGCTCGGCGTGACCGAGATCGACCAGCACACGCTGGATCAGCGTCGCCCAGGGGTTCTCATGCGGTAGGTCCCAGACCGCCAATGCGAAGCGCCCTCCGGGCTTCAGCACGCGACGGCATTCGCGCAGCGCGGCGGCGGGGTCAATCACCAGCATCACCCCCCAGCGGCACAGCGCCACATCGACGCTCGCGGCCGGCAGATCGATCCACTCGAGCTGCAGCTGGCGGAACTCCACGTTGCTCAAGCCGTGCTCGGCAGCACGTTCACGCGCGACCGCGAGCATGCCCGCGGTCGCGTCGCTACAGACCAGCACGCCGTCCGGGGCGATCATCCTCGCCGCCATGAAGCCTGTGTCACCGGGACCGGCCGCCAGCTCAAGCGCCCGCTCCCCCGGCGCCGGCGCCGCGTGCGCGAGCATCCACTCGGACACCGGCAGCGCCGCAACCTGGCTGTGGTCAGCCTGACGCCCCCAGCCGCCGGCCACCCGCTCCCAGCCGTCTAGAAGCCGCTCCCGCTGCTCCTCAAGGTCCTCGTCCATGTGCCCTCAGGCTAGCTGGCGGCGCAGCAGCTTGCCGGAGACGGTCCGCGGCAGGCTCGGGCGAAACTCGATCTCCTTGGGGACCTTGAAGCGCGCCAGGCGCTCAGCGACGTGACGCTCGAGCTCCTGTGGGCTGGCTTGCTGTCCTGGACGCAACACAACGGCCGCGACCACCCGCTCCCCCCACTCCGGGTCGGGTTTCGCAAAGACGCCGGCGTCGGCGACCGCAGGGTGCTCCAGCAGCACCGCCTCGACCTCGGCGGGGGCCACGTTCTCACCGCCCGAGACGATCGTCTCCGAGCGCCGTCCGATGATCTGAAGGCGCCCGTTTGCGTCAAGCGCGCCGATGTCGCCGGTGTGCAGCCAGCCATCCTCTGAAAGCGTGTTGGCTGCGATGCTTGCCCCGCGCACGAGTACCTCGCCGTCGGCGGCGATCTTCAGGTTCACGCCGTGCAGCGCGAAGCCGAAGGTCGCAAGCTGTGAGCAGCCCTCGGTCATGCCGTAGGTCGGAGCGACCGGCACACCGGCGGCCGTCGCACGCTCCACCAGGCTGGGCGGTATCGGTCCGCCGCCGAGCAGCGCAAAACGCAACGTCGGCGGGTTGGAGAGCCCCGCGTCAAGGAGCCTTGAGAGCATCGTCGGCACCACCGACACGAGCGTGATCGCCCGCTTTGGGTCCATCAGCTCCGCGAGTACCGCTTCGGTGTCGTAGCGCTCGCGCAGCACGACGGTCGTGGCGTAGAGCGTCGAGCGCAAGAGGATCGAGAGGCCGCCGACGTGCGCGAGCGGCATCACGCACAGCCAGCGCTCGTTGCGATCAAGCCCGAGTGCGAGCGCGGAGCCGATCGCGTTGGCCTCCCAGTTGGCCAGTGTCAGGTGCACCGGCTTGGGTGCCGCCGTGGTGCCGGAGGTGAACATCACTGTCGCCACGTCTGGTCCGGGCGGCTCAGCCACGTGCCGCAGCCGCCGCTCCGCCACCGACAGGCGACCGTCCACCGGGACGGCCGTGACACCGGCTAGCAGCGCGCCATGCAGCCTTATGGCAAAGCGCGCCCCGGTTGCCTGGATGTGGGCGACCCCCCTGGCCTGCGACACGACCTGCTTGGCGGATGTCGAGTTGCGCGCCGCCGCCGCACGCCGCGCGGCCGTAAGCAGCTGCGCGTAGGTGAGCGTGCGATCGCCCACCGCCTCAAGCGCGATCGTCTCCGGGCGCCGCGCGGCCGCCCGCTCAAGCCAGTCATACATGCCCGCAAACGGTAGTCTGAGTCGCCGTGAGCACCACCTGGGAGAAAGCCGCCGACTACGTGGACATTCGCTACGAGCTTGCGACCGGCGAGGACGCGGGGATCGCGAAGATCACGATCAACCGCCCCGAGGTGCGCAACGCCTTCCGGCCCGAGACCGTGATCGAGCTGATGGACGCCTTCAACCGCGCGCGTGAGGACGAGTCGGTCGGCGTCATCATCCTCACTGGCGCGGGCGAGCTTGCCTTCTCAAGCGGCGGTGATCAGCGCGTGCGCGGCAGCCGCGGCGGCTACGTGACCGGCGCGGACCCCACGCAGGCGGGCCAACACCAGACCGCCGGGCGTTTCCACGTCACCGACCTGCACGTCCAGATCCGCCGTCTGCCAAAGCCGGTATTGGCGATGGTCGCTGGCTACGCCGTCGGCGGCGGTCATGTGCTGCATGTCGTCTGCGACCTCACGATCGCCGCTGACAACGCCCGGTTCGGCCAGACCGGCCCGCGCGTCGGCTCCTTCGACGGCGGCTTTGGCGCCAGTGCACTCGCCCGCCTGGTCGGCACCAAGAAGGCCAAGGAGATCTGGTTTCTCTGCCGCCAGTACAGCGCCCAGGAAGCGCTCGACATGGGGCTCATAAACGCGGTTGTGCCGCTCGCCGAGCTCGAGGCCGAGACGGTTCGCTGGTGCAGGGAGATGCTTGAACTCTCCCCCATGAGCCTGCGGCTGCTCAAGGCAAGCTTCAACGCCGAGGAGGACGGCATGGCCGGCATCCAGCAGCTGGCCCACGACGCCAACTACCTCTTCTACATGAGCGAGGAGGCGGCCGAGGGCCGCCAGGCCTACCTGGAGAAGCGCCGTCCGGACTTCTCCAAGTTCCCGCACCGCGCCTGATGCCGACCACAACCACAGGGCCGGTGCGCATCTGGGTGATGGCGGCCCGGCCACGGACGCTGCCGCTCGGCGTCGCGCCGGTGCTGGTGGGAACCGCGCTCGCCGGGTTTCTCGGTGTCTTCCATCCGCTGCGGTTCGTCGCCGCCGTGCTGGGCGCGGTCTTCATCCAGATCGGCGCGAACCTCTCAAACGACTACTCCGACGCACACCGCGGCGCCGACACCGAGGAGCGCCTTGGGCCTGTGCGCGTGACCGCCGGCGGACTGGTCCCGCCCCGCCAGGTGCTGATCGCGACCTACATCACCTTCGGGATCGCGGTCCTCTGCGGCGTATATCTGATCGCCGTTGCCGGCTGGCAGATCCTGCTGATCGGGGTGGCGTCGATCATCGCCGGGGTGCTCTACACGGGTGGCCCGCGGCCCTACGGCTACGAGGGGCTCGGCGAGGTGTTCGTCTTTCTGTTCTTCGGGGTAGCGGCCGTTGCCGGCTCCTACTTCGCGCAGGTCCGGCACTTCAGCTGGGAGTCACTCGTGCTCTCGGTTCCGGTGGGGCTGATCGCCGCAGCCGTGCTGGTGGTCAACAACGTGCGCGACCTCGACACCGACAGGCGCGCCAGCAAACGCACGCTGGCGGTCCGCTTGGGGCGTGAGCGTGCCCGGACGATGTATGCGGCGATGCTGATCTGCGCCTACCCGGTCGCGCTGCTGCCCTGGCTGCTCGGCCCGCTGCGCGCCTGGCTGCTCCTGCCACTCGCGACTCTGCCGCTGGCTGGGCGGCTGATCGGAGTCGTCTCCAGGCACACCGACGGACCGACGCTGAACGGGGCGCTGGCTCGAACCGGCCAGCTGCAGCTTGGCTTTTGCGTCCTGCTGGCCGCCGGCCTGCTGCTCAGCAGATGATCGCGACCACCAGGCTGATCAACGTCCGCCTGAGCGATCCTCTGCGACCGGCGGCGGGCTCGCCGCAGCTTCGCCCGCTCATCCTGCTCTGCCTCAAAGCGCCCGACGGCCTTGTGGGTCACGGCGAAGCCGCGCCGCTTGAGTCCTACGACGGGATCAGCGTCGAACGGGCACTGGCCGCGCTCGACCGCCACCGGGCGGTGCTCACGGAACTGCCTGAGCCCACGCATGTGGCCGGGCTGCGCGAGGCGGTCGCGGCCTGCGTGACAGCCGACCCGCTGCCGCAGGCGCTGGCGGCGGTGGACATGGCGCTCTGGGACCTCATCGGCCGCCGCACCGGCTCGAGTATCCACGAGCTGCTCGGCGTCAGAGACCCACCGCCGATTGCGCTGAACGCGACGATCGGTGCGGTCGCACCGGCTGAGGCGGCCGCCGAGGCCGCCTCAGCCCAACATGCCGGCTTTGCGGCGCTGAAGGTCAAGGTCGGCACGCCTGACGACCGCCAGCGCCTCAAGGCCGTGCGCGACGCCGTAGGGCCGGAGATGTTGATCCGCGCCGACGCAAACGGCTCTTGGGACCGCCTCACCGCGCCCGAGCGGCTCCGCGCGCTCGCCCGCTTCGACATTGAGCTCTTCGAGGAGCCGGTACACGGCCTTGCGGCGACCGAGGCGCTCACGAAAGCGCTGCCGGACGTTGCCGTCTCCCTGGACGAGAGTGCGGGCGCCGCCCTGGCGGACGGCGCCCGCCAGCTCTGCACCGCCCTGTGCCTGAAGGTCTCAGCTAGCGGCGGCATCAGCGGCCTGATCGCCGATGCGGCGCGCGCGCGGGAGCTCGGCTACGAGGTCTATATCGCCTCGACCCTCGACGGCCCGCTCGGGATCGCAGCAGCGCTGCACGCCGCCGACGTCGTCCGGCCGGATCGCCACTGCGGTCTAGCGACGCTGGGACGCTTGGACCGACCCGTCCCGGCGGAACTCCAACCGGTCGACGGGCTGATACTGGCGCCAGCCGGCCCGGGGCTCGGCGATGGGCTGTTGGACTGGTATTGAGCGGCCGATCGACCGGCCCCAGCGCATGGGCCGGCGACCTGCCGGCTGAGCGCTCAACCTTCAAGCAACGCCTGGGCGACGGCGTCCGGCCGTTCCAGGTGCACAGCATGCCCTGCATCGGCAACGATCCGGACGTCCGCACAGGGGATCAGGCTCGCCATCTCGCGTGCGAGCGCGGTGAACTTCGTGTCACGGGCTCCGGCTAGCAGCGTGACCGGGATCGTCAGCTCTCCCAGCCGCTCCCACAGCGGCGGCACGGCCCCGGTCCCGAGACCACGCAGCGCAGCGGCAAGCCCCTTCGGTGTGCTGCGCAGCCGGTCCTGGTAAGCTGCCAGCGCCACGCTGGCCGGGGCGTCCGCAAGCACCGGTGTCTGGGCCCACTCGCGCGCGAACTGCTCGATCGTGAGCCGCTCGATCCGTTCGGCCAGGCGCTCGTCCGCGAGTCGCCTTGCGGCGCGCCCGGCGTCATCGGCGATGCCCGGGCTTGCGCCGATCAGCACCAGCCGTCGGATACGCTGGGGCAGCGCAAGGGCGATATGCAGTGCGATTCTGCCGCCCTGTGAGTAGCCGGCGAGTGTGAAGTCCTCGCTGGTCAGTGCCGTGATATCGGCGATCACCGCCTCGAGCGTGATCGGCCATGCGGCGGTGTTGGATGCGTGGCCGCGGATGTCCGGTGTGATCGCGCGGTACCGTTGGCCAAGCGCCTCGACAACCGGCTGCCAGCTTGCACCGCTGTTGGTGAAGCCGTGCAGCAGCACGGCAACCGGTGTCTGGTTCATCCTTTCATCATGACCACGACCGCCAAAGACAGCTATCTGGTGATCGGCGCGCTGCTTGATGAGCTTGTGCGTTGCGGTATGCAGCATGCGTGCACCTCGCCCGGGTCGCGTAACACGCCGATCGTGCTGTCGATCGCCCGTGATGAGCGACTGCAGGCGTGGTCGCACATTGACGAGCGTGCAAGCGGCTTCTTTGCGCTCGGGGTGGCGAAGGCTTCGGGCAGGCCGGTTGCGGTCACGTGCACGTCGGGCACGGCGGCTGCGAACCTGATGCCCGCGGTTGTGGAGGCGCGTTACGCGGCGGTGCCGCTCATCATCCTGACCGCCGACCGGCCACCGGAGCTCAGGGATGTCGGTGCCGGCCAGACGATCGATCAGCTCAAGCTCTATGGCGACAATGTGAAGTGGTTTTGTGAGCTGGGCGTGCCGGAGGCCAGCGAGGAGCGTTTGCGCTGGGTTCGCTCGCTGGCATGTCGTGCGCATTGGACGGCGCTTGGCGACCGTCCCGGTCCGGTGCACATCAACATCCCGTTGCGCGAGCCGCTGGTGCTGAGAGAGCCGCTGGGCGTTGATGAGCTGCGTGCGGGCGGACGTGCCGGTGGCCGCCCGTGGGTCATCCGGTCTCACGCAGGCCGACTGGCCACTGACCTGCCGGAGGTGGTCGGTGAACCTGAGCTGGCCGGCAAGCGGGCTGTGATCATTGCCGGTGAGCTTGGCGGCGCCCGTAGCGAAGCTGACTGGCGTGCGCAGGGCCTGCGGCTCGCCGCGCTTGCGGCCCGGGCTGGGGTGCCGCTGCTGGCAGATCCGCTGTCGGGTGCGCGCAGCGGCAGCGCGGCGATCGCCCACTACGACCTGATCCTGCGCGAACCTGGCACGGCGGCAGCCCTGACCCCGGAGGTGATCTGGCGGATCGGTGAGCTACCGACCTCGAAACCGCTGCGCAACTGGGTCGCAGCGGCGGACACGGCACAGCACATTCTTCTGGCGCCCGATGAGCGCTGGAGCGACCCGGCAGCACGAGTGAGCGAGCGGATCATCGGCGCCACGAACCAGCTGCTTGACATGCTCGAGAACATCTACGCCAACAGCACTAGCTTCAACGACAGCGGCTGGCTCAAGCAATGGACCACAGCCGATAGCGCCGTCGCGCACGCGATCGCCGCGCCACTGCGCGACGCCGGGCTGAGCGAACCGGCCGCCGTCACAGCACTCGCCCAGCTGCTGCCACCGGACGTCACGCTGGTCGTCGGGGCGTCGATGCCGATCCGTGATGTCGAGGAGTTCTTTCCCGCACTAAACCAGCCGCTGCGCGTGCTGGCAAACCGGGGCGCCAACGGCATCGACGGCACCGTCTCGACCGCGCTTGGCGTCGCCGCAACGGGCGCCGAGGTCGTCCTTCTGCTCGGCGATGTGACGCTCGCACACGACATGAGTGGCCTGCTCGCCGCCTCACGCCTCGGCCTCAAAATCACAATCGTGCTGCTCAACAACTCAGGCGGCGGTATCTTCGACTTCCTGCCCGTCTCATCGGAGGGCGAAGCCTTCGCCCACCACATCGCCACCCCCACCGGCCTCGACTTCTCAACGGCGGCCCAGCTCTACGGCGTGAAGCACTCTCGAGTGAGGAGTGGTGATGAGTTCACACAGGCGCTGCTCGACTCCGTACACGGAACAACCAGCACCATCCTCGAGATACGGACCAACCGTGCCGCAAACCGACAGCTACACGCAGATGTCCAGACCGCCGCATTGCTGTCACTACCCCGGCTAGGAACCGAACTGAAACCATAAGAGCCGACGGTCTGCGAAACGGCTTCTCACACGCGCTCGCTCGCCCTCCCAGGCCGCGTGCCCTCATCCTGACAGCACCGGCAGCAGCGCCTGCAGCTTGATCTCGGTCTCCTCGAGCTCGGCGGCCGGGTCAGAGTCGGCAACTATGCCGCAGCCGGCGTAGCAGGATGCATCCTTGCCGCGCAGCAGCGCACAGCGCAAGGTGACGCAGAACTCTCCGTCACCTGCGGTGTCGACCCAGCCCAGCGTGCCTGCATACCAGCCGCGGTCAAGACCCTCAAGCGCCGGAATCAGCTCCCGCGCCGCTGAACCGGGCTCGCCGCCCACAGCGGGTGTGGGGTGCAGGGCTCCGGCCAGCGTGAGCACTCCGACCGCCCTGCGCAGCTGCGCACGGATCGGCGCAGCTAGGTGCTGGATGTTTGCGACCCGCACGAGCACCGGCTCCGGCGCGGCCGTAACCCAAACCGCATACGGGGCGAGCTCGCGTGCGATCCGCTCGGCGACCAGCAGGTTCTCGTGACGGTTCTTGTCGCTGCGCAGCAGGCTCTCCCCCAGATGGTCGTCAACCGCCGGGTCCGAACTGCGGCGCGTCGAGCCAGCCAGCGCCACGGTGCTTGCGCGCATGCCCTCGCGGCGCACCAGCAGCTCGGGGGTCGCGCCGATGAAGGTCGCCTCGCCACGGCCGACGGCGTATACAAAGCACTCTGGAAAACCGTGGCGCAGCACATCAAGGACCGCTGCCGGATCGTGCGCCGCCGGCGCCTGGACCTGGACCTCCCGCGCCAACACGATCTTCTGGAGCTCACCCGCACGGATGCGCCTGACGGCGCTGCGGACGGCCTCCTCGTAGTGCGCTGGCGGCATTGGGCTGTGGACCGTAAAACGCCCCACCGGCGCGGGGTCGAGCATGGGTAGTGGCTGTTCGCGCAGGCCTGTAAGCAGGTCCTGCACTTCGCTGAGGACGGCGTCGGGGTCTGCGTCGCGACTGTGGACCGCAACGTTGCAGGTGATCCAGGTGCTCTGACCACGGCGTGCGAACCACAACGCCGGAACGGTCAGCGAGCCTGGCCCAAAGCCCTGCCATGCCGGGCTTGAGCCGCCATCCTCAGCGAACGCGAAGCCGGCGTAGGCGACGAGGCCGGAGCCAGGCGGATCGCCGCCCGCGTCGCTGAGCGCCCGCTCGGCAAGGGCCATCCAGCGACGCTCGAGCTCACGGAAGCGTTCGGGACCGTCAGCGTCAAGCCTGAGCGCGGCGCCCAAGCCGGCGTGGGCGGTGCTCGCTCGGGCTGGTTGCTCGAGCACATACCAGCGTTCGTGCCCGACTCGGCTTGAGAGCACGATCGCCGCCGGGTCGTGCTCTCCGGTCAGCGCTTCGCTGACGCTGACGACGATCGGCGAGCCTGGCTTGGCGCGGCGGGCAGCGGTGCGAACGCGTGAGCGCAGGCGCGCCTGCGCCCCCGCCGATAGCCACTCGGCTGTCGCGTGCGTGAGCGTCAGGTCTCCGCCCGGCCGCGAGCTATCGCGATCTCCCCGGTTCGTGCCATTTCCACGAGCCCGAAGGGTCGCACCAGCCGCTCAAACGCGTCGATCTTCTCCTGGGTGCCGGTGACCTCGGCGACCAGCGTGCGCTTGCTCACATCGACGATCTTGGCGCGGAAGATCTCACACACCTGCATCACCTCGGCGCGGCTCCCACCATCGGCGGAGATCTTGAACAGCGCGAGCTCGCGGGCCATCGTCTCCGTCGGCTCAAGGTCGCGGATCTTGAGCACGTTGATCAGCTTGTGCAGCTGCTTGGTGACCTGGTCAATCGACTGCACCGCGCCGTCCAGCGTGAGCGTGATGCGGGAGATCGTCTCGTCGTCCGTGGGCCCCACCGCAAGCGTGTCGATGTTGAAGCCCCGCCGCGCGAACAGGCCGGTGATGCGGGTGAGCGCGCCGGGCTTATTCTCGACGAGGATCGAGAGGATGTGTTTGCGGCCTGTGCGGAAGCTGCCTGCCGCCTCCAGCTCCTCGAGCGAGAGAAGCTCCTTGGTTCCTGGTTCGCCCATCACTCGCCTCCCTCAGCCCACCATGTCGCGCGCGGCCTGTCCGGGCGCGATCATCGGGTACACGTTCTCCTCGGCGGAGACCCGGACATCAACGACCACCGGGCCGTCTGTGGCCAGTGCCTGGCGCATGCCCTCAACGAGCGTGTGCTTGTCAGTCAGACGCACGCCGGTCGCGCCGTAGGCCTCGGCCAGCTTAACGAAGTCCGGGTACTGACCGGTGTGAACCTGGCTGTAGCGGCGGTCCCAGAAGAGCTCCTGCCACTGGCGCACCATGCCGAGATAGCCGTTGTTCATGACGAACACCTTGACGTCTATGCCGTTCTGCGCGCAGGTCGCAAGCTCCTGGGTGTTCATCTGAAAAGAGCCGTCGCCGGTGATGCACACCACCGTCTCCTCAGGCCTTCCGACCTTGGCGCCCATCGCCGCCGGCAGGCCAAAGCCCATGGTGCCAAGGCCGCCCGAGTTGATCCACTGCCGAGGACGGTCAAAGTGGTAGTGCTGTGCCGCCCACATCTGGTGCTGGCCGACATCGCTTGCGACGATCGCATTGCCCTCAGTCGCCTCAAAGAGCGCCTGAACCATGTACTGCGGCTTGATCTCGGAGTCGTCACTGTCGCTGTAGGCAAGCGGGTAGCGCGCGCGCCAGGATTCGATCCGATGCCACCACTCTTCGAGCCGAGCAGGATCCGGCTTGAGCGCGCGGTACTCGGTCGTGAGCCGCGGCAGGATGTTCGACGCATAGCCGACGATTGGGATGTGCGCCGGCACGTTCTTTGAGATCTCGGCCGGGTCGATGTCGATGTGAATGAACTTCGCGTGCGGCGCAAACTCCGAGAGCTTCGCGGTCACGCGGTCGTCAAAGCGCGCGCCGATAGCCACGATCAGGTCCGCCTCATCCATCGCGTAGTTGGCGGTGCGCGTGCCGTGCATGCCGAGCATCCCAAGCCACTGCGGATGGCTTGCCGGGAAGCTGCCGAGCCCCATGACCGTGCAGGTCACCGGCAGCCTGTCTGATGTCGCCAGCTCACGCAGCTCGGCGGCTGCGCCCACCGCGCCCCCGCCTGCATAGATCACGGGCCTGCGGGCGTTGGCAAGCGCCTTGGCCGCCAGTCGGATCTGCTTCTGGTTGCCGTCCGTGGTCGGCTGGTAGCCGGGCAGGTGCACGTCGGTGATCGGCTCGTAGGGGATGTCGGCCCGGCTGAGGTCGGTTGGGATGTCAACGACCACCGGCCCGGGCCGACCGGTCCGGGCGATGTGGAACGCCTCGTGGATCGCGCGTGGCAGCTCCAGCGGGTGTTGGATCATCATGCTGTGCTTGACGATCGGCATCGTGATGCCGATCGTGTCCGCCTCCTGAAAGCCGTCTGTGCCGAGCAGCTCGGTGCGGACCTGTCCGGTCAGAAACACGACGGGGACCGAGTCCATCATCGCGTCACAGATCGGCGTGACCAAGTTGGTCGCCCCAGGGCCGCTCGTGCCGAGCGCCACGCCAACCTTGCCGGTGGCCTTCGCGTACCCCTCGGCGGCGTGGCCCCCGCCCGCTTCGTGGCGCACGAGAATGTGCCGGATACCGGCGTCGTAGAAGGCGTCGTAGGTGGGGAGGTTCGCGCCGCCGGGCAGGCCGAATACGACCTCGACACCCTCTGCCTTGAGACATTCCATCAGTGCGTCGACTGCACGCATAGCGCTCGCCTCCTTTCCAGAACTCGCTAATGGCGCGGCCGCTCCGCGCCTGTTGGTGCGTTTCAGTCTATTGCCTGGCGCAACGTTGCCCAGACGAGCGCCAGACCCGGTTCCTCAGCGGGCGACGCCGTTGCGAAGCTGCGCCTCAGGCGCGATCGCGACCTCAGGAAACTCGAGCTCGTACCCGCAGCGCACGCAGACGGCGTCGTAGAGCTTTACGACCTTGTGACAGCGCGGGCATTGCCGGCGCAGCTCCTGGTTCTCATAGCGGTAGAGCACGGCCGTCAGCAGCCCGATGAACGGGACGCAGAACGAAACCAGAAACCAGATCGTGAACGAACTGCCCTTGACCTTGCCGACATAGCCGCCCGCCAGGCCAAAGAAAAAAAGGATGACGATGAGGCCAAACCCGTATGTGTCCACGGCCTGACCCTCAGAGCAGCTCTTTGGCGGCCCAGATCACCGCGACGATGACCGCGATCACGGCAACAACCCAGAAAACGGCCACCACCAACCCAGCGATCACGTGAAACACGAGCACCGCTGCGGCCACGACAATCAGCGTCGCCGCGGCCTTTCGCAAAACCGGATGGCCGCTGCGGGTGCGCTCAAGCTGGCGGGCCATATGTCAAGCGTAGCGCTACACGCGCCGCAGCGTGTGACTACCGGTTGCGGTCGCGGTACCCGGCCGGCGACTTGGCCGAATACTCGTCCCGGCCGGAGCTGACGCGCGCCAGACGGTAGCGACGCACCGGCATCGAGCCCGGCACCTCCGTGTTGGCACGACCGCCGTAAACCAGTATGAGCCTTGATTTGTTCGGTGTTGTGGTCATGGACACATGCTGACCGCCCGGGCTCGAGGGGACACTGGCCGCCTGTCCAATCTTCGCCACCGTCGCGTGCTCCGATGGTCCAGATCGGACCGAGCACGGCTCCGCCTGCGCTCAGTAGAACAAACGTCCGGCGCGTGCAGGGACAGCCGTCCAGCTTCAGACCGACGCGCTTCCGCAATGACGAAGCTTCACCCGATGCCTGAGGCATGCAGAAATCGCGCCGCCTCAGCCGGACCGCCGCGCTCACCTACCTCTCGATCCTTGTTCTCATCCTTGCGGCAGCGCTGATGATCGAAGCCCGCAGCGCGCTCGCGTTTACGAGGCCGCTCAGCCCTCAAGGCGACGTCCACAACATAAGCCAGCAAGCCATACCCAGGCAGGCCCAGAGCGCCGCAGCGCTCCCGGCGGAAGGCATCTTTGCAGGCTGCGCGCTCAATTCCATGCTCACCACCTGCGAGCAGGAACTCACGCAGCTTCGCGCCGCCGGGATGCAGGTGGCGGTGATGGACCCGCAGGGCGACACACTGACCGAGATCTCGGCCTATGCCGCCTACGCCCAGAGTGTCGGCGTGTCAATCATGTGGGAGATCAACGACCCGGGTTTCTGGGGCGGCGCGTGGATCGGTGCGAGCGCGGCCGCCGACTGGAGCCAATTCAGCGCCGCCTGCGGCTGCACCAGCACGCCGCAGGTTCTGCAGTACATGATCCAGTGGCTTGGGGCGCTACCGGCGACTTACGGGTATTACGCCGCCGATGACTCGACGCTCACGCGCTCGCAACTGCCGGGCCTTACGCAGTATGTCGCCGCGATCCGCGCCGCCGACCCCAACCACATGATCATGGTCGGATCCAGCGAGGGCCAGGGCACCACCTACTACAGCTCGGGCGCGACGATCGGCAACGAGATCTACCCGGTGACGACCTCCTCGTTGCTGCCCTACTCGCCCAACAGCGCCACCTGGCAGGCGATCCAGCAGGGTGTCCAGCAGGACGCCCGCGCCGCCACACAAAACGGAACCGCCTCCGCCTTCATCCTGCAGGCATTCACCTTTGGGGACAACATCTGGGACGGCGAAGCAGTCGGGGTCTGCACCGCCAGCATGAGCCAGGCACAGTGCGCCAGCCTGCTGCAGTACCCGTCGGCGGCCGTGCAGCTCGCGCTGCGCAACGAGGTGCTCGCCTACGCGCATCCAAAGCTGATCCTCTGGTACACCTACAGCGAGGCCTCGCAGGGCAACCGCTGGGCCGCCCTCAGCAGCGTCGTGCAGGCGCCCTACCCGGTGAGCGCGTCAGCCGCGCGCGTGCCAGGCGCTCTCAGACGCTGCGCTCGCAGAGGCGTCAGCGGAGTCTGTTGAGGCAGCAGCGGAGGCGCATCATGCGCAGCCGCCGGACCTGATCGCCGACCACCGCGCGGAAGCGTCAGCGCCTACTCGATCCAAACCGCTGTGCCGATGCCGACCAACGGCTTGAGCTTGAGGATCTCCGGGTCCTGCAGGCGTACGCAACCGTGAGACGGATCACCCGGAATCAGCCACGGCGCATTGGTGCCGTGGATGCCGACGATCGAGCCGTCCGGGAACTGCGTGTCGTTGGAGAAGTCGGTGGTGCCAAAGGCCCACGGTCCGTAGAACGGGTCGGTTGACGTGAACCCTTGATCGATCCAGAAGTGCCCTGGTGGCGTCGCCCAGCCGCTTGCCCAGTTGCCGACACCGACCGGCGAGGTGAAGATCATCACGCCGCGTCGGTAGACCCACAGACGCTCGAGCCGGCGCTTGACGATGATCAGCGTGTCCGCGGTCTTCACCGGACCAAGCCAGGCACGCTTGACCCAGCCAGTCTGGCCGTTGGGGCGCATCGGCACGTCGATGTGCTCCCAAAGTACTCCGTGGACCCGCTTTGCGGCGATGAAGCGGTAGGTCTGAAGCGCCTCGGTGTCGGTTGTGTAGAAGCTCAGCTTGTTAACCACTCGCGAATGCACGTTCGGCTGCTGGTAGATCGGCTTCTGCACGTTCGCAACCGCGAAGCGTGTGATCACGTCATAGGGGTTCTTCGCAGCGCCACGGGGGTTCGCTGCTCGGGCGCTTACCGCCCCGACAAGCGCGAGCGCGACGGCCGCCATGAGCGCCACAGACGCTGCGAGCGTCCTGACTCGAGCCGTTGCCGGGTCCGTGCGCTGCGGCGCACGGACCCCATTCCAGTCAGCGTGAGGGGCCCCACCTGCCGGCGCCTGCGCCATCTCAGCCGGTGAACACGGGCGTCGAGACGCAGACCGCAAAGTGCAGCGTCTTGCTCACGGAGCGACCCTTGACGTCTGTCACCCGGATCGTGAGCGCATGGCCTCCCGAGCCGAGCGCGAGCGTCGGGATCTTGAAGCCCTTGACGATCCAGCGCACAGGCCCGCGGCCCTTGAACCGAATCGTGCGCAGAATCTTCCTACCCATGCGGATCTGGATCCGACGGATACCGGCGTTTGAGGTGAAGCGCAGCAGCGGCAGCGTATATCTGGTGCCACTGTTCACGCACTTCGCGCTCGGCGCTCGGTTGGTGATGTGCGGCTTACCGCACGGCGGCGAATACAGAGTCCCGCAGCGTACCGGCTTGACGTGTTTCCCGGTGTGCGTGCCAGTGTGCGTGCCAGCAGCCATCGCAACGCCCGAGGCCCCAGCTATAAACGCACAGAAGACCACAACCGTCGAGATGGCTTTGCGCAATTTCACAACCCCCTGCGATGGAGTCGACCACGCCACTTGCTGCCGCAAGCGGCCGAACAGGCGTGACTCTACCACCGTAGGCTGTCGCCGTGGGCAGTACGAGCGGGCAGATGGCTGACGCTGCGGATGCACCGGCAACACCGGTGCTGCTCGGCACGGGCGCTGCTCGCGGACGCGCGAACAGCGCCCGCAGTCTGCTCACATTCGCTGGGGCGCTGGCGCTGAGCATCTATCTGGCGCTTTCGGGTGGTGGCTACGACATCGTCGCGCGCAGCGAAATCGGGCTCGTTGTGTGGTGGCTGGTGCTGCTGGGCGTGCTCGTGGGCGCACTGCCGCGCGCCAACATCCCCGGTGCCGGCTGGATCGCGGCTGCGCTCCTGGCGGGCTTTCTGCTCTGGACATGGACTGGCCTGTCGTGGACCACCAGCCACCAGCGCACGCTGGACCAGGTCTGTCGCGTGTCGACCTACCTCGGCGTGCTGGTGCTCGGCCTCTGCGCCGTACGTGCAGACAACGCGCGCGCCCTGGTTGGCGGGCTCGCCTGCGGAATCGCAGCTGTCAGCCTGCTTGCGGTCCTCTCGAAGCTCACACCCAGCCTCTTCCCCTCCAACGCGGCCAGCAGCTTCTACGCGACCGCAAGACTCAGCTACCCGTTTGACTATGCCGACGGCGTCGGCGAGTACGCGGCGCTCGCAGTCCCGCTGCTGCTCTACATGGCAAGTGACGCGCGCAACCTCTGGGTGCGCGCTGGCGCGGCGGGGCTGCTTCAGCCCGTGCTCCTGTGCCTGGCTATGACCGTCTCGCGCGGCGGCATCCTGGCCGCGGCGCTGGCGCTCGTCGTCTTCGTGGCGCTGATGCCAGACCGCATTCCGCGCCTCGTGACACTGGCGCTCAGCGGTTTGGGCATCGCCGTACTGATGGTGGCGCTGCTTGACCGGCCGGCGCTGCGCGATTCGATCGCCGCGGCACCGCCGGCGCAACGGCACTCGATGCTGCTCCTCCTGGTCGTGGTGATGGCCGCAGTGGCTGTGCTCCAGTTTCTGCTCGCGCTTGTGATGCGTCGCGCAAGACGCCCGCGCTGGCTCGAGTTCTCGCGCCGGGGCGCGCAGCGGGTGACCGTCGCGATCATCGGGGCGGTGGCGATCGTGGTGGTGGCAGCAGCCGCCAGCGGCACCGTGGGACGTCTCTTCTCCCAGTTCAAACAGTGGAATCCTTCGCGTGGCACAAGCCAGTACAGCCGGCTGCTGTCACTCGCCGGAAGCCACCGCTACCAGTACTGGCAGGTCGCCTGGCGGGCGTTCTTGAGCAGCCCCATCCACGGCATCGGACCTGGCACATACCGCTACTACTGGCAGGCGCACACGACGCCGGCGCACGCTGAGTTCGTCCTGAACGCACACTCGCTGTGGTTTGAGACGCTGGCGGAGACGGGGATCGTCGGCTGGCTGCTGATCGCGGCGTTCTTCGGCGCGGTGGTTGCGTTCGGAGCGGCGCGCTCGCTGCAGCACACCGAGCCGGAGCGAGCGCTGATTGCCGCAGCAACTGCTGCGGTCGTCGCGTTCATCGGCGCTGCCTCGTTTGACTGGGTCTGGCAGATCGGGGTCGTGCCGATGGTCACGATGCTGCTCGTGGCTGTCGTCTTCGGCGCAGCGCGCCGGCGCTCAGCGAGTTCTGCGGCCAATGGCCCTCGCCGCTGGCGCAATGTCGCAGGCAGAACTGCAGCCGTGGCGGCGGCGCTGCTTGCGATCGTGCTGATCGTGATTCCGCTGACCAGCACGATTGAGGTGCGCGCAAGCCAGGCCGCGGAGCGTGCTGGCAAGCTCCGCATCGCTCTTGCTGATGCCCGCAACGCGGCAGCGGTCGAGCCCGGAGCCGCGGCGCCATTTCTGCAGGCGGCATTGGTGTATGAGCAGGCAGACGACATTCCGAACGCAGCGCACGAGATCAGCATCGCTGTCAAGCACGAGCCCGACAACTACACCCTGTGGCTGACGGCGGCGCGGATCGAGACCGAACTCGACCACCCAGTCAGGGCCCTAGCCGACTACCAGCGTGCCCGGCTGCTCTATCCAACATCAACGCTGTTCGGCGGATGAAGCGGGAAACATCCACGTCCTACCATACGTGCATCCGCAGCCGAGCTTTCGTCCTGATCTTGGTGGTCACCGCATGGCTCACACTCGCCGTTCCCGCGTTCGCCGGCAAGACTAAGGTCTACGATCCTCCTGGCAAAGCCGGCGCCAATGAATACGCCGAGGTCATTCCGTCGGCTGGCGGCAACGTCGCGCCGCCGTCGAGCGGAGGCGGTAACACCACAGCCGCGCAGATCTCGAAGCTCGGCGCTGGGAAGTTGGGCATCAAGAAGCTGACGAAGCTCGGCACGCAGGGCAGTGCGGCTGCTCAGTTCGCGCTTCAGACGGCGCCCAGCCCGACGCCGACCCGGTTGCCACCAGCCAAAGCCAGCTTGCCGCCCCGTCCCGGCACCGCCGTGAAGGCGCCAGCCGGGTCAGCGCTGGCTGGCGTCGGTCAACTGCTGGGTGGATCAGACATAGACGGGCTAGGCCTCGTGCTCCCGGTTTCACTGGCCGCGCTTACCGCCTGCGCACTCGGCTATGTACTGCGGCGGCGCTTCACGCCGCGCGGCTCTTGAGCCGGCGCAGCGCAGCCACCGCCAGGTGCCCAGCAACCGCCGCCCACTGCGCTGAGGCGATCAACGGCACGATGCGACGCACCCAAGCGGGGGTCCCTGGCCCGGAGCGCAGACGCACTCGCACATGGCGCGCATTCATCAGCAGCGTGCGGACGCTCGAGTTCTCATCCCGATTGGACCCTTCGTGCAGCAGATACAGACACCCGGTTCGCTCGCTCCAACCGACGCGCCCGCGAAACAGCAGGGCAGCACCCAGCACGCAATCATCGCCCGTGGCCGCACTCCCGAAGCCGCCGCACGCCCGCACGGTATCGGTGCGCATGATCACCGGGCCGTTGGCCGGGAAGACCGACCAAACACTGTTTAAGATCGCCAGCGCGCGCGGGTAGCGAACGAGCCTCGCGACCCACCTACGGGGCCAGCGGTGACGCTTGCCACCCGGATCCTCAGCGAGCGCCATCCCGAACGCCACCAGGCGCGAGTCGGACTCAAGCGACTCCTGCATGAAGGAGAGCGTGCCCGGCGGCATCAGGTCGTCCGCGTCCCAGAAAACGACGTTCGGCGTCTGCACCTGATCCAGACCGAGGTTACGCGCCCGCCCCAGCGTCAGCCGGGTCGCAGTCCGCAGAACCCGTGCCCGACCGAGCGGCGGCAGCGGAACCTCGGAGGCGTTGTCCACCACCACTACCGGCGCCTGGAGATCCTGGGATGCGACGCTTTCCAGCGCCTGGGCGAAGCGAATTCCGACATAGCGCCCCCACACCGGGATGACCACCGTTGTTCTTGATGCGCCCGCGCCGTCCACTGGTGGCAGTATCACCAGCATCAATGACGGAAGACCAGAAGCGTGGGCGTGTCACGCGCGTAATCGCTCGGCTGAACGTGGGCGGACCGGCGATACAGGCGATCACCCTTACAAAGGAGCTTGAGCGGTTCGGCTACGTGACGCGGCTGGTCCGTGGCGTCGAGGATCCCGCCGAGGGAACCATGGACTATCTCGCTGAGCAGCTGGGCGTGGCGCCGACGCTGGTTTCGAGTATGCGCCGCGATCCCAGCTTTGGCGACCTCATGGCGCTACTGCGACTGGTAGCGCTGATGCGCCGCGACCGTCCCAAGGTCGTGCATACACATGCGGCCAAGGGCGGGACGCTCGGTCGACTGGCAACCGTGCTCGCCTTCCCGCTGCCCAGCAGGCGGCCCGTCCTGATCCACACCTACCATGGGCACTCGCTGACCGGGTACTTCTCTGCTCGTAAGGCGCGCTTCTACACGCTGGTCGAGCGGATCCTGGCAACTCAGACCGATGTCCTGCTGGCCGTCTCAAGCGAGGTGCGCGACGATCTCATCGGTCTCGGCGTAGCGCCGGCAAGCCGATTGCGCGTCATGCCGCTCGGGTTTGATCTCTCGCCTTTCACCGACGACACAGACCGGGAAGCACGCCGGCTCGCACTGCGCAAGCTTTGGGGGCTCAGCGACGGGGAGCTTGTCGTCACACTGATCGCGAGGCTCGTGCCCATCAAGCGCGTGGACCGTTTCCTGGATGCTGCTGTGAGCGTGGCCCGGGGACGGAAGGTCCGTTTCGTGGTCGTCGGGGACGGGGAACTTGGTGAGGAGCTAAAAGCTTCTAGTCAGGCAAAGACACTTGCCGAGCGTCTGGTCTGGGCCGGCTTTCGACGAGACATCCCCGACGTCTGCTTCGCCAGCGACGTGGTGATGCTGACCTCAGATAACGAGGGCACGCCGGTCAGCCTCATCGAGGCGCAGGCGGCGGCCGTGCCGGTCGTCGCCACCGACGTGGGTGGCACACGTTCCGTAGTGCTTGACGGTGAGAGCGGGCTGCTTTCCCCGCCGGGCGACAGCGCCGCGCTGGTGGCCGCGCTCGGTCGCCTCCTGGATGATCCGTCGTTGCGAAGGCGGATGGGAGACGCTGGCCGGTCGCACGTGACCACAGAGTTCACGCTCGACCGACTGGTCTCGGACCACGCGTCGCTTTACGACGAGTTGTTGGCGAGCCGACACGGCCGGTGAGCCCACAGCCGGATCTTCGATCCCGCGAGCAACCGCACACCGCGCATCGGCGAGGCTCAGCCAGGCCCCGAACCTCCTGAGTGCCCTATGGGCTCAGGCCAGGCCGAGCACCGGCAGCCGCGCCCGCACGGTGGCGCGCACAGCTTGCTCCGCAACCGACCCACGAAGAGTCCACAATCACGTTGCAGGTGGCCTTCGCGGCCCGAAGCCCTCTCACCACGACCGCGGCACGCGCGCCCTCGCGATCCCGACGAGCGGATCGCTTTGGCCCACGTCGCCGCCATCCGGCCCCCAGATCACGCGTCGAATGTGCCCGCGCTGCGCGTGAGACTCAAGGCGTGCTGAGTGCCCCGAGCACCACCCAGGTCCAGGACCGCGCCGCCGAGCCCGAGATTACCCGGCGCGGGTGGCCCGCTGGCACGGCTTGCGTCGGCTCGTCGCTCTACGGCCACGCGCTTGCGACGGGCTCTGCGCAAGGTAGCTGGGACGCGCGCAAACCTCGTTGCACCGGAGCTGCTCAAGCAGTATCGCCACCGCGTCGATGAGAGCACTGCCGCTAACCTTTTCGGGGCTGGTCCCGGGACTCACCTCTCGTCGCGACCTCAAGTGGCGGTCGCCAAGCAAGGTCACGCATGCCAACTGTCAACGCCAGCAACGCCGCGGAAGGCCTGATCCTCACGATTCTTGCCACGGCAGTGATGCTGCTCTTTGCACTTCGCCGTCTGCAGCGCTCCCGCCCAGCCATGCTGATCGGAGCCGCCATGCTCACCGCGTTCACGTTGCGGCTGCTGGCGATCGTCGCGGTTAACGCGACCGGGATCGGCGCATCGCTGCGTGGCGGTGATGAGTTCACATATATAAACCTTGCGAGCGCTATCGCCAGTTCGCCGCTTGGGACCGGCGACCTGCCACACGGCCCCTATCAGCTGATGACCGACATGTTCGCCATGGAGATGAAGGTTGGCTTCATGAACGCGACAGCGATCCGCGTGGTCCAGGTAGGCGTGGCGATGCTCGGCAGCCTGTTCATGGCCGCTGCTGCATACGACCTCGCTGGACCGCGCGCATCTCGCTGGACCGCCTGGCTGATCGCGATCGAGCCTTCGAGCGTGTTCTTCAACAGCGGCATCCTCAAGGAACCGATGATGGAACTCGCCGCCGGAATCGTCGCATTCGGCGGCGTCTGGTTCTGGAAACGGCTCGACATTCGCGGCATCATCATCTGCGCACTGGGCTGCCTGATCGCGATTGAGACGCGCGCCTACGCAGGATGGTTCATGACCGCGGGGGTGGTCATGCTCGTGTTGCACGCGTCGCTCAGAAGCATGCGCTACAGCTCTCGCGCGGCGCCCTTCATCTACGCGTTCGTGCTGGCGGCCTTCATCGCCGGCCCGACAGCGTACGCGGCCACCGGGGGCTCCAACCTCAAGATACTCCAGAATTCGCAGGCAGCCAACGCCACCGGCGCCGGAGAGGCCAGCAGCAGTGGCGGCGCTAACGGCGCGAATCTGGCGTTGCCTGCTGTCAACTACTCATCGCGCACCGCGATCCTTACCAGCCTGCCAACCAAGGTCCGAGAACTGCTACTCGAACCGTACCCCTGGCAGCTGCATGACGCCAACCAAATGTTCGGCGCCTTCGGGACGCTGTTTTTCTATGCGATCCTCGTGCTCTTCATGCGCTACGCATGGCTTTCGCGTGGACAGGTCTTTGGGCGCGCCGGCCCGCTGCTCTACCCCCTGCTCTTCGAGACCATCGCCTACTCGCTGACGGTCGGCAATGCCGGTACCGGGTTTCGCTACCGCTCCCATCTGGTCACGCTTGGGATAGCCGCAACGATGATTCTGCGCCAGCACGTCTTGGACGCGCGCGCGGTCGCGGCCACCCCCGATGAACGCGAGCCAGTCGGGCTATCAGATGTCCGCATGAAGCCGGTTCGGGTTTAACCTTGATTACCCGTATGCCGAAGATCTCCTGACGAGCGCCGAGAGAGGATCCACCTGATGCCAGAATTCACCGGACAGCGAGACCTTCAGGCTTACCTGAAGATGTTCTGGCGCTGGAAGCTGCTCGTCATCGCTCTTGTCGTTGCAGCTCCGGCGATCGCCTATTTCGTAGAGCACCGCAAGCCAAAGATCTACCAGGCGCAGGTCACGCTTGCGATCAACCCAAGCGCGGCACCCAGCGGCAACAGCGTGTTCGCCAGCGGCAACCTAAGCGCTATCGCCGCTGTGGTTACGACGAGCCAGGTCGCGAACCTCGCGGGAGCAAAATTGAGGCCCAAGGTACCCGGCTCGGTAATCGTCGGCGAGGTGTCAGCGAGCGCCAATGCCACAACCGACTTCCTCACCATCACGGCGACGGACCAGAGCCCTACACGAGCTGCGCAGATCGCCAACGCCTTTGCCTACGCGCTGGGTGCCGACGAATACCAGCAACTGGTTTCGAGCACCGACAGCCAGATCTCCGCGATCAAGGCTCAGCTTCGCAACCTCAGCAGGACATCTGCAGAATACGCACAGCTGCAACAGCAGATAGGCCAAGACAAGGCCCAGCTGCAAACAGAGTCGCGCGGCCCACAGATCATCCAGGCAGCGACCCCGAACTACACCCCGGTCGGGCCTCACATTCGGCGGGCCGTCGAACTCGCGCTCGTCATCGGCATTCTGCTGGCGGCCGGAGCCGTGCTCCTATTGGAAGGAGCTGACCGTGGCCTGCACAGTCCCGATGATCTCGAACGCCTGACAAGCCTGCCGCTCCTCGCAGCGATCGGCCAGGGAGCCTTCAAGGGCGTCAGCGAAACCGATCCAGCTGACGAGGAGGCATTCCAGATGCTTCGAACGTCGCTCACCTACTTCGCCGCCGAAGAGCGCTTGAACAGCATTCTCGTGACTAGTCCTTTCGAGCAGGAGGGCAAGAGCACGGTCGCGACGGGCCTTGCGCTTGCCGCCGCTCGCGCCAACGTGGATGTCATCCTCGTGGACTGCGATCTGCGCCGCGCGGGAACCAGCCAGCGGTTCAGCCTGGCGGACACCCCCGGACTCAGCTCTGTGATCGCCGAATCGCGCCCTGCTGAGTCGGTACTCACAGATTGGAAGCTTCCAAAGGACGCCACCGGGCGCCTGCGCGTGCTGCCGGCCGGGTCTGTGCCAGCTAATCCGGCGGCGCTTGTGGACTCGCCAGCCATGCGAGCGCTGCTTCGGCACCTCGAGTCAATCTGTGACCTGGTGATCATCGACACGCCCGCGGCGCTCGCCGTCAGCGATGCCGTTCCGTTGATGTCCGCGGTCAGCGGCGTCGTCCTCGTCGCACGCATGAACCAGTCGAACCGGGCGGCCGTCAATCGGCTTCAGAAAATCGTTGTCGCCGCTCACGGCAGGCTGCTCGGAGCGGTCGCTACCGCTGTGCGATCAGGAGCCGGCTACTCTGGCTATGCGCGCCATTACTACGCCACCACCCACCGTCAGGTCAAGCGACATGGCCGCAAGGTACGCGCTGACTCGGCTTCGGGACTGCAGCTGACGCAGGCGCCGCCGATGGTTGGCGCCAAGCGTGGTTCTGAGAGTCCAACCTCGGACCACGACCTTAGTGCTTGAACCAAGCTGAACGACGTCTCGAGTCACACAGCCAAACGCGCGCCGCGATCCTGCGCCGAAGCATGGACTGCCACCTGTTTCGTTGACTCGCGTGCAGTGGCCCCACCGTTCTCATACCCACCACCTTCACGCAGATCACCCGTCCCATGCCGAATGAAAGCGGCGCCCGACACGCGCCAACAACCTCCCCGACAGACCCTTCGCCTGAGCCAAGCTTCCAGTGTCCCACGCCAACAGGGACCGGTCGCCGCGCTGCGAGGTGAGAGCCCTCGTCCCGGCAGCTTTCCGGCCCCATCTCGCACCGGAATCGCGGCCCGTAGCGCCCCACCAATCGACCGGCTCCTCGCTGTTTGATGGGGGTCAGGGGATGACGGGCACGGCATTGAGTTTGCCGACGGTGAGGTAGATCATCGTGATGAAGTTGCAGTTTGAGCGGTACCCACGGGCCTATCTGCCAAGCAGCCGCTGGTACAGATCGGCGTAACGCCGGGCGCCGGCGTCTACATCAAAGAGCTGCAGAGCGGTTAGTCGGCAGCGGGCTTGGACTTCTGGTTTGGCCGCCAGCGCCAGGGCTTGACGGGCTGCCTGTTCGATGCTCTCTGCATCCTCGCCATCAAGCACCACTCCAACGTCGTGCTCCTCGACGATCTGGGCCAGATCACCAACGCCACGATTGACGATCACCGGCATGCCTGAGGCCAGATACTCCGCAAAGCGTGTCGGCGCTGACGCGGTTTTGGAGAATGAGCCGACGCAGAGGCTCAAGCCAATATCCCCGGCGTGCAATGCGGTAGGAACCTCTGCAGCGTCGAGCGACCGGATACGCGCAGATGTCGGACCCAGGATCTTGCGCGCCGCCTCAGGCTGGCGAGTGATTACATCCAGCGGCCGCCCGCAGGCTTGTGCCAGCGGTCCCGCCAAGTCAAAGCGGTACCACGTCCCGACCGAGCCGCACCAGGTCAGATGCGGTCCGTCATCGCGCGCCGCTGACGCGGCAAAACGCTCCACGTCAGTACAGGTCGGAATCACGACGACAGGCGTTGTCCGCGACCCGAGCCACATTCGAATCTGCGGAACGGAGGCGTGCGTTAGCGTCACAATGGCATCCGCACTTCCGAAGAGCCATCCCTCGCTGCGCTTAGCCACGCGGTAGACCAGCCCGTATGTGAGGCTCTCACGTGGCCAGATACCTCCATCGACACGCTCATCGACCCAGAAGCCGCGGATGTCGAACACCAGGCTCCCCGCCGTGATCCGCCGTGCGAGCACGGCCATCAATGCGGGTACGTAGCTCCGCACGTGGACAATATCTGGGTAGCCGTGGCGCCACGCCAGGGCCACCAGCGCTACTGCGCCAGCCGCGACGTCAATCACCGTAGAGAGAAGCGGCGGGCGTTTGTGATACGGCAGGGCCAGCCAACGGATCCCTCGCTCAGATAGCTCGGCCCGCAGGGCGGCGCGACCCGTGCGCGTCTTCTCAAACGACACGAGCGTTATGTCGTACTCACCCGCGAGCCGGTACAGGTAGGAGAGCACCTGCGAGCGTCCCAGCGGCTCTCCAACGCCGTCGTAGGACACGTAGACGACCCTTGGCTTTCCTCCTGCATCGGTCATGAGTAGCAGCGGCGACGGCTTTCTCGGTACGGTTCTGGTCCTGTGAGCGACCTGGATCGGCTCAACGTGCGAGGGGCGACAGCCTATCCGGTGTCAGCCGCGAGCGCGCGCGTGCGCCTTGCCAACCACGTGCCGTTTCTCGCTCAGCACGGAGTTGACCTCCACTACACGCCGATGCTCACCACCCAGGAGTATGCGACGCTCATCTCCCCCACCCGCGCTCCTGTCAAGGCGGCGGTGCTAGCCGGCAGCGTGCTTCGCACAATTGGCCTGCACCGGTCTCCCGGACTGCTGCTTGTCCACCGACTGCTGCTGATGACCCCGCTTCCGCTGGCCGATCCGCCCCATGCTCTTGATGTCTACGACTTTGACGATGCGCTCACGGTGGGATCGGCCGCCGACGCAAACCGGCGCTTTCAGTGGACCAAGCAGGAGGCCCGTCGGGCGATCGCTTACATGCGCCGGGCGCGGCTGGTGATAGCGGCAAACGCCATGCTCGCCGGGGAGGCAGGAGCATACGCACGGCGCGTCGAGGTGGTCCCAAGCTGCGTGGATCCAGAGCGGCAGCCCATCCACCGGCATACCAACGACGAGGTGCTCAACGTCGGTTGGATCGGCTCGCACACCACAGCCTCCTATCTGCAGCCGCTACTTCCGGTGATCGGGCAGCTTCGGCGCCGCGGCTTGAACGTGCAACTTGTGGTGGTGGGCACAGACACGGGTGTCCGCGAGGATTGGATCGAGCACCGCCCGTGGACGCTCGCGTCACAGGCCGCCGATCTCGCCAGCTTCGACGTTGGGGTCATGCCTCTTCCAGACACCGCCTGGACTCGGGGGAAGTCAGGCTACAAGCTGCTGCAGTACTTCTCCGCCGGCGTTCCGGCAGTAGCGTCACCCGTGGGCATAAACCGGGACCTCCTGGCTGATGGGCGTGGCATCGCGGCGACGACCGCACTGGAGTGGGAGCGTGCGCTCACGGAGCTGCTCGGCGATCCGGCCGCCAGAGCGCAGAGAGGAAGCGGTGCGCGCCGGTACGTCGAGGAGCAATTCTCCTATCAGCGGTGGGCGTCAGAACTCGCGATGCTTCTCAGGAGCATCGCAAGCTGAAAGCTGCGCGGGCACCATGGGCGTCCAATAACAGCAGATGGCAACCGCCAACTGCAGATGGCAACCGCCCCTCCGGATCGTAAGCCAGTGAGATTCAGCGACCTGCGTAGTGAGCGAGGCCGTGTCGTGCATGCGCTTCGTCCACCCACTTCAGGGGTCAGACGTACGAATGAACAAACCTTTCAACGTATCGCCGGTCTGGGTCGCGCTGAGGCCCCGGTTGAAGGCTCCCTTGACACTTGGCATGAGGCGCCCGGTCTCGGTGGCAGCCCGCAGCCATTCCTCCCGACCAGATCCGGCCGCTGTCCCGTGACTGGACCCTGCCGGACCGCGCGAGCCACGGATCGCTGCGGCGCGCAGGTCATCCAGGCTGATGCCCGTCGACGTGACCGAAAGTGTCCTGAAGCCGTAGCGCTCAAGCCAGCCGGACAGGCTGGCGGCCGTGAAGTAGATGAGATGCTCTGGGTAGGAGATAACACGCCAGCGAGAGCCCAGCAGGCGCCGGCTGAGCGAGTCATAGTTCGGCGTGGTGCAGTAGAGCAGCCCTCCAGGGCGAATGAGCCGCGCGAGGGTCTGTGCCTCTTGGGCGGGGTCGCGCAAGTGCTCGAAAACCTCAAAGGCGGTGGCAACGTCAAAGTGCCCGTCAGGAAAGGCTCCCTCGACAACCGGCGCGGAGACGACGTCGAGCCCCTTTGCACGGCACATCGTGATCGAGCGTTCGCCTACGTTTGAGCCGTGCGGGGACCAACCCAATGTCGCCGCCTCTTCGAGGAAGTACCCAGCACCGCAGCCCATGTCGAAGATTCTGCCCTTGCCGCGGTAGCGCTCGAAGCCAGCCAGCAGCTCGCGGTAGCGTTTTCGGGTGATCGCGGAATCCGGCCACTCGCCGTAAGTCCGGTAATGCGCATCCAGCTCGCTGTCCGATGGCGCCCGGCCGGCGAAGCGCGTGCCACAGGTCGCGCATCTCACCATGTGCACGGCGGCGAAGCGGGCTACTGCGGTGATCCGTGCACCACCGCAGATCACGCACGCGGTTCGGTCGTGCGGTTCGGTGAGACTGCTCATCGAGGAGAAGTTAGACGACCAATTACTCAGCTTCCACCGCTACCACCCATTGCGACGCAGGAACAGCTCGAGCGTGAGGAGCGTCCAGAGCGCATGCCCATGACGGCTCGCTCCGCTGCGATGCTCCTCCAGCAATGCATCCAACGCCTCAGGACGTATGTGCTCACGCAGCCGCGCCCCAGGGCCCAGCATCCCCTGTGTGTAGCTTTCGAGATCCTCCCTGAACCAGCGATCAAGCGGCACCCCGAAGCCGCGCTTGGGCCGCTGCAGGATCTCAGCAGGGAGCAGGTCGGAGACCGCGTGCTTGAGCACCCGCTTGAGCGAGAGGCCCCTGACCTTCAGGTGCGGTGGCAATCGCGCCGCAAACTCGATGAGCTCCGTATCCAGGAACGGTGAGCGCACCTCTAGGCCGTGGGCCATGCTCGTCCTGTCCATCTTGACCAACAGATCGTCGACGAGGTAGGTGTCCATGTTCAGCTGCAGAAGGCGATCTAGCGTCCGTGCCCCGGCGCTGGCATGCCATTGCCGGGCGTAGTCGGTGCGAGCCCACGGATCTGGGCTGGCCAACAGGCGCTGCCGCCAAGGCTCGGGCACGAAGCTGATCCATTCGAGGTAGGCGTAGGGCATGCCCTGCTCAACCTGCGCGGCGAAGCGCTGCGCGCGTCCCACGCGGCCACGCAAGCTCGCCGCCGGAAGCTGGCCGAGCAGGCGGCGGCCGGCAGCGCGGACTGGAGCAGGAATCCGCCGCACCGTGTCAACGGCGACCCCAGCGGCGAAACGCTCATAGCCCGCAAAGAGCTCGTCGCCACCGTCGCCTGATAGTGCGACGGTGACGTGCTCGCGGGCGAGCTCATTGAGCAGGAACGTCGGAACCGCGCTCGAGTCGCCGAAGGGCTGATCGTGATGATGCACCAGGCGCTCGACCAGCTCCACCGTCTCTGGGCGCGCGACCCGCTCGTGATGCTCGGTTGTGAAACGCTCAGCGACCGTGCGCGCAAACGGGCGCTCGTCAAAGCCATCGCGGTCGTCAAATCCGATCGTGAACGTCTTGACCGGCTCCCCCATGACGCCAGCCATCATCGCCACGATCGCGCTGGAGTCTATCCCACCGCTCAGAAACGCCCCGACCGGGACGTCGGCAACCAGGCGCTTGCGGATAGCTGCCTCAAGCAGCCTGCGCAGCTCACTGGCGGCGGCGTGCATATCGATGTCCAGCCGTGCGGCGTCGCTCCCGAACCCGGGAACCGCCATGTGCCAGTAGCGCTCGAGCTTGGGCTCATGGCCAAGCTCGAGCGTTAGCACGTGTGCTGGTGGCAGACTCTTGACGCCAGCGAAGAAGGTCTCCGGAGTCGGGACGTATCCGAACGTGAGATACGCATCAAGCGCGCGCCGGTTGAGCTCTCGCGGCACCGCGGGATGCGCTAGCACGCCCTTGATCTCTGAGGCGAACACGAACGTGCCCTGCGAGGCCCAGTAGTAAAGCGGCTTTTTGCCCATCCGGTCGCGTCCCAGCAGCAACCGCCGCCTGGTGCGATCCCACACGGCGAAGGCGAACATGCCGTCAAGCTTGCGGGCGACCGCGACAGCTTCACGGCTCTCCGCGAGGTGCGCCAGTACCTCCGTGTCACCGTGTGATGAGAGCGTGTGACCCTCACGGAGAAGCTCGTCACGCAGGTCCCGGAAGTTGTAGATCTCGCCGTTCAGGACGGCACCGATCGTGGCGTCCTCGCTGGTCATCGGCGGGTCGCCGGTGACCAGGTCGATGATTGATAGTCGGTTCTGGGCGACGACACCGTGGCCTCCCTCGAACCAGCCCTCGGCGTCAGGCCCGCGGTGGCGCTGGGTCCTTAGTTGGCCGCGGACATGCTCGACAAGCGAATCCGGCTGTTCCTGGACCGCTCCGCAGATGCCGCACACGCGAGCGACGATAGCGACGGGAGCGACATGTGGCCTTTCCTGCCCCGGAGAGGCCGTATGCTCCGGGCCAGCATGTGCGGGATCGCGGGCATCTACGCAGTCGACGGCCGGCCGATCGAGCACCACATGCTCAAGCGGATGGGAGACGCGATCGCCCACCGCGGCCCCGACGGAGAGGGATTCTTCATCGATCAGGGGCAGCCCTCGCTGGGGATGGTCAGCCGCCGCTTGGCCGTAATCGATGTCCAAGGCGGCGCCCAGCCGATCACGGTGGCCGACGGCGCCTTCACGATCGTCTACAACGGAGAGCTGTTCAACACCGTGGCGCTGCGCCGCAGGCTGGAGACGCTCGGGCACAGGTTTCACACCAGCTGCGACACCGAGGTAGTCGTGCGCGGCTACGCCCAGTGGGGCCCCGATGTGCTCGAGCATCTGGACGGCATGTGGGCCTTTGCTGTCTGGGACCGGGAGCGGCGGGCCGTCTTCCTTGCCCGCGACCGGCTGGGCATAAAGCCGCTGGTGTACGCGCTGCTTCCCGGCGCGGTGGTGTTCGCCTCCGAGATCAAAGCTCTGCTCGCGTCTGGCTTGATCGAGCCGAGGCTTGACCCCACCGCGCTGCCGCACTACCTCTCCGCCTTCGCGGTTCCGGAGCCGCTGAGCCTCTTCGAGGACATCAGACGGCTGCCGGCCGGCCACGCGATGGTTCTCTCCCCGGATGGTCCGAGGGCGTACGAGTACTGGGACTGCGCGGTGCGCGAAGAGCCGGACCGGGGCCGCGCGGCGTACGTGCATGAGATCAGCGGCATGCTCGAGGACTCCGTGCGCCGCACGATGGTCAGCGATGTACCGCTCGGGGTGCTGCTCTCGGGCGGAGTTGACTCGCGCCTGCTCGCAACCTACGCCGCCCGCGCCGACCCGGAGCTTGAGACCTTCACGCTGGGCTTTGACGATCCCGACTACGACGAGCGACCGGCAGCAAGGGCGATCGCGCGCAGCCTCGGAACCCGCCACCATGAAGCCGAGATGGGCAGCAATGCCGGCGCCGCGGCGCTGCGCTCCCTCGTCGAGCTCTACGACGAGCCCGGCCAATCGCTAGTCCAGACACATTTCGTCTCACAGTTCGCGCGCCAGCATGTGACCGTCGCCCTGTCTGGCCTCGGCGGCGACGAGCTCTTTGCAGCCTACCCAACCCACGTGGCGGCCAACGTCCTCGCAAGGCTTGACGCTGTGCCTGCCCCTGCGCGCCGTGTGATTCACGAGGTTTCAACGCTTACGCCTTGGCACCGTTTTCAGCGGTTGAGCGAGCTTGCTGCGATGTCGACCGATGAGCGGGTCACTCACGAGTTGTTCCACCAGACCTCTGCGCAACTGCGCTCCGAGTTGCTCAGCGCGGATATGGTCGACATGGTCGACCTATCCGGGCCGGTGACCTACCTCGTCGAACATCTGGCGCGCGCACAGGCACGCACGCCGCTCAACCGCCTTCTGTACCTGTACCTTAAGACCTACCTCCCCAATGAGCTGCTGCGCGCATCCGACGCGATGTCGATGCTCAGCTCGCTTGAGCTTCGCGTGCCGTTCTTGGACCACCGCCTCGTGGAGCGTGCGCTGGCCATTCCCGCCACCCACAAGATGCGCTGGCGCAAGGGCAAGCTGCTGCTGCGCGATATAGCAGACGCCAGGCTTGCGGACCCAACCAGCGCAATCAAGCGTGGGTTCTCCCCACCGCTGGCGACCTGGCTTGCAGGCGAACTCGGCGACGAGGTCGCCGACACCCTCACCAGACAGGCAGTCGGAGAACGCGGCGTCTTCGATCCAGACGCCGTCACGCGCACCGTCCGTCGCTGCCTGGCGGGCGAGACCTCGCTCGTTCCCGCAGTAATGATGCTCTACAGCTTCGAGGTGTGGGCCCAGAGGTGGCTCGGGCCCGCCCCGTCTTCAACCGCCGCAGCGGTGGAGATCCGCTCAGCACCAGATCTTTCAGTGGTGATAGTCAGCTGGAACACGGCTGAACTCACCCGGGCGGCGCTGCGATCGCTCGAGGATCACCTGAGCTCTGCCGCGCATGAGGTGATCGTGGTCGACAACGCCTCTGCCGACGGCAGCCAGGAGATGATCGCCTCTGAGTTTCCGCACGTGCGGCTGATCCGCAACTCCGAGAACGTCGGCTTCGGCCGCGCGAACAACCAGGGCATGGGAGTGGCGCGCGGCCGCTGGTTCCTGCTGCTCAACAGCGACGCGAAGCTGATCGACGGCTCTGTCGCCACGCTCTGGCGCAGGATCCAGGACGACCGGACGCTCGGGGTCGCACACTGCCGCCTAGTTTCACCCGACGGCGGGCTCCAGTACACGACGTATCGCTTCCCGAGCGTGAAGCTTGCTCTGCTTGACAACGTCGGGCTGAGCAAGCTCGCTCCCGCACGTGTCAGAGAGAACCTGCTCGGCGGGTACTGGGAGCAGAACTACGAGCGCGACGTCGACTCCGTGGCTGGAGCGTTCATGCTGCTGCCGCGCGAAGTATTCGAGGAGACGGGCGGTTTTGCCGAAGAGATCTTCATGTACGGAGAGGACATCGAGTGGTGCTACCGGATTCAAGAGCACGGCTGGCGCGTAAGGTATTTTCCAGACGCTACGGTGCTTCACCAGAACCATGCGAGCACCGACAAGTGGATCGACGACACGCGGCGCACGGCGATCTCAATTGGCGCCCAGCGCGCCATGGTTGCCGAGCGCTACAGCGACGCGGATGCGGCCGTTTACCTTGCCATCCTCATCCTTGCCACAGCAAGCAGGCTGCTCTACTACCGTACGCGGGGCCTGATGCAGGGAGCCGACGCTGCACGGTTCCGCTCGATGGTTCCCGGCTATACAACATCACTGAAGGCTCTGCTTTCCCTGCTTGTGCAGCCGCGCGATGCCCGGTAAATACCCCTACTACTCGGATCCGCGTCCCGAAATACGACGCCTCGTGCAAGCCGACGGAGCACGCATCCTCGACGTCGGCTGTGGCGAAGGCGTCCTCGGGGCGGGGTTGAAGGCGGACGGCGCGGCGTACGTCGCAGGAATCGAGCTCCACGCCCCATCTGCGGAGGTGGCTCGCCGCCGCTTGGACCTGCTTGTGGCAGGCAGCGTCGTGGACGCCGACCTGCCATTTGCTCACAGTGAGTTCGACTACCTGCTGTTCGCTGACGTGCTTGAGCACCTGCCTGACCCTGACGCGGCGCTCCAGCGTTGCCTGCCGTTCCTGAAACCGAAGGGCCGCGTGATCATCAGCGTTCCAAACTGGCGCTTCTACTCGGTTCTGCTGCGGCTGATCGTCGATCGCTGGAGCTACACCGATGCAGGTGTCCGCGACCGCACACATCTCCGTGTCTTCACGCGCTACAGCGTCGAGCAGTTCGTCAAGCACAATGGCTTGGAGCTAATCGAAATCGGTCGTAACCATCGCCTGATCGAAGATCAGTCGGAGATCGGGCGCCTCGGCGCGGTGGCCACACGCATCTCCAACGCGACACTCGCCCGCTGGGTCTTTCCCGAACTCCTCGCCTTCCAGTACGTCGTCGTGGCGGCACATCCGGGATGAGCTTGAGGACGCTGCTGGTAGGCCCAACCGGACACGGCGGCGAAGGCATATATGTCGATACGCTGCGCGCCACACCGCCGCCCGGTGTGAGCTATGACGTAGCGGCCGGATTCCACAGCTCCGCCGATGGCGCATGGTGCAACTACCCGATCGAGGTGGCACTGAACAAGATTGCGCGCCCGGCGACGCTCCCAGACATGGGTTTCCGGGCGTTGCTTCTTCGCCAGCGCTACGACCTTGTGCATGTGCATGCGCACCCAGCATCGTTGTGGGGCCTCGGTAAGACGCCGCTTGTAATGAGCGAAGGCTCATCCTCGGCCGTGTATCTCGCTGATTATCTCGGGTGGACGGCAGAGATGGTCGCTGGCGGGTACGCGCGCAGCAGAAGAATCTACAAGACACTCAGGATCCACGATCGCCTGCTGAACCTGAGCCGTGTGGACCGGCTATACGTCTTCTCCGAGTGGGCTCGTGAGATCAACCGGTCGTGGGGTGCCGACCCCGCCAAGATCAGCGTCATCTACCCCGGATTTCCAACGCCCCCGCTCACACCAAAGCCAGAGCGCCCAGCACTGTTCTCATTCCTGTTTGTGGGCACTGACTTCGAGCGTAAGGGGGGGCACGACTTGATTGAGGCCTATGCGCAGGTGGCAAGCGACCTGCCGGACGTGCACCTGGTGCTGGCGGGGTTCAACCCGCTGGCGCGGAACCCCGACCTGTTGCTGCATGGCTGGGCGTCAGAGCAGCGCCGGACGCACGTTCAAGCTATGGTCGCCGACCTCGAACGACGTGGGCGGCTGACGCGGTTCGCTCAGGTCAGCCATGCTCGCCTCAAAGCTGAGCTATTTCCCGCCGCGGACGCTTTCGTGATGCCTACCCGCGCGGAAGGCTTCGGCTTTACGAACGTTGAGGCAATGTCGTTCGGCCTGCCAGTCATAACGTCAACGGCAGGACCGGCCGCCGAGATCGTCGTGAATGGCAAGACCGGGGTCCTGGTGTCGCCGGGAGACGTCGCTGGGCTTGCTGCCGCCATGGCTGAGATGGCTACTTCACCCGCCCGCGCACGCGAGCTGGGCATGGCCGGCCGCGCGCGGTTTGAGGAGCGCTTCACGCTCGATCGCTTTCGCAATGAACTGGCAGCGCTCTACGCGCAGGTGGTCAACTCACGATGAAGCGGGTTCTGTTCGTTGCTTACTACTTCCCGCCGCTCGGCGGTATCGGCAGCATCAGAACCGTGAGCTTCGCCGAGCACCTGAGCGACTTTGGCTGGGAGGCGACCGTGCTGGCGCCACGAAACGGCGCCTATCACCGCGACCCTGGCCTTGCCTTTCCCGAGACTCGCGTGATCCGCACGGGCTCGATCGAGCTGAGCCGGGCGGGCAAGCAGCTGTTGCGCACAGGCGGAAGCGACACGGAGGCCGCATCGGTTCACGGTGTCCGTCAACTGTTGAAGCATGCCGTGCGGCGCCACGCCTATTTCCCCGATGCGCAGATAGGCTGGTATCTCCCCGCAGTTATACGCGCCCAGCAGGAGATCCGGCCGGGACGTTTTGACGCGATCTTCTCCTCATCTTTCCCGGTCACCGCGCACCTGATCGCGCGGACCTTGCGCCGAAGGCTGCATGTGCCTTGGGTGGCCGAGTTCCGCGACCCTTGGTGTGCCCGCCTAGCGCAGGCGGGCACACCAAGCCGACGTGCCGAGCGACTAGAGCGCGGCCTCGCTCAGGAGGCGGACGCGCTCGTCACGGTCTCCCCCTCATGGGGACAGATTTTCGGCGCAGCATGGCAGCGTGATGTGTCAGTCATCACAAACGGCCACGACGGGAACACCACCGCGGCACCCGCCCCCCTGACTGATCGCTTCACGCTGGGGTATGCCGGGACCTTTTACCCGGAGAGCCAGGACCTCGACGCGATCTGGTCGGCGGCCGCGGCCCTGGATCAGATGCTTCCTGGTGTCGATGCCATACGCGTGATTGGCAATCGGGACGAGGCTCTTGAGGCTCGCGTCGCTGCGTGTGGCGCAGGCGGGTTGCTCGAGTTCACCGGCTACCTCCCGCATGCAGAAGTGGCTCCTGAGCTTGCGCGCTGCACGGCGCTCGTAGTCCCAGGCCCGCTACGATCGACCGGCATCGAGCGCGGGTGGATCGTCGCGAAGCTCTTCGAGTATCTGGCAACCAGCCGACCGATCATCTACGTCGGTGACCCGGAGACTGACGCCGCTCAGCTGCTGCGTGGATTTTCGGGTACCCACATCGTCGCCACGGGGGACACCGCCGCAGCCCTCGCGGCGCTCCGAACGGCTCGTACCGAAGTGGTCGTCCGAGATGCGAGCAGGCTCAGCCGACGGGCGCTCACCGGCGGGCTCGCCGGGTTACTCGACGAGGCCTGCTCCTGACACGGACGCAACCGTGGCGCCAAAAGCGGACTCGAGGATCGCCTCCATCGCATCCCAGCCGTACCGCTCCTGACACCTGAGGCGAGCCCTGCGTCCGACTTGATGACAAAGCTCCGCGTCATCAAGCAACTGGGCGAGCGAAGTCTCCAACACCGCCGAGTCACCGGGTGGGATCACCACCCCGCAGCCATCGAGGATCTCAGGTAGGTCCGACACCGCAGTGGCGACAACCGGCCTGGCCATCGCCATGGCCTCGTAAACCTTCCCGGGCACCTGTCCGACCGTTTCGTGGGTAACGCGCTGAGGCAGAGCAACCACAGTGGCAGCGGAGAGCAGCGCCGGCATCAGATGGTGCGGCTGCGGTCCCAACATAACCAAAATCTCTTCGTGGCGTGCTTCAAGCTCGGCGCAGAAGCGGGGATCATGCCTCGTGGAGCCGACGATCAGCATTTTGGTGTCGCGGCGGCCTAGCCGCTCTAGTGCAGCAAGCACGTCCTCGACCCCCTTCGAGCGCATAGGCGTTCCGGCAAACAGCACATATTGAAGATCCTCCAGCCCGAACTCTTCAAGTGCCTCCTGTCTGTCCCAGCGTTCGGGATCGAACACCGTCGTATCGGGGCCGTGGCTCAAAAGAGTCCCGCCAAACCGCTGCTGGAAGAAGCGGCTGACGACGAAACGATGTTGCGCGAAAGCCGCAAGGCGCTCATTTATGATCGACCACAACAGCCCGTTCGGACGTTCGATATGCGCCAGGTGCTTGACTTGGTCTAGGCGAGGCTGGTCCAGATACCATCCCACCTCCCAGTCCTCGATGTCAAGCGCAAGTGGAACCGCAAGCCGCCTACTCGCGGCCAAGCCGGTCCAGAGGCTGGTCGAAAGTGGCTTGAAGGCGTAGATGAGATCGGCATCCACGGAGCGCGCAAGGCTTCCGACCTGCCTTACAAACGCCGGCAGGTTACGCGTCCTCAGCGTGTGAAAGTCGAAATCGTCAGCGTATTGACCGAAGACGCCTGGTCCGGACATAAACCCAGCAACCGTCACCTCGTGATTTCGCGCGAGCACCTTAGCCACTGGGACCAGGCGCACAAGGGAGTTAGTGGAGGCGTCAGAAGTGAGGCAAACGATTCGCATTGCAGGACCAGAGCCAGCAAGCGACAATAGCGCCATGGTGCCGGCCAAGCGATTCACGCGAGTCAGGAGTCTGAGCCCAGGCACGGCTATACTTCGGCGCTCGGTATGGCACGCGCGCTAGTCACTGGGGCCGCTGGCTTCATCGGTTCCCACGTCGCCGATCACTGTCTAACGCTGGGCATGGATGTCGTCGCAACCGATGACCTCTCAGGCGGCTTTCTCGAGAATGTTCCCGAGGGAGCGGCTTGGCTACAGGGTGATATCCGCGATCCTCGGTTCATCGAGGAGCTTTGGGAACTCGGCGACTACGACTACGTCTACCACCTCGCCGCCTACGCAGCCGAGGGCCTGTCGCACTTCATCCGCAGGTACAACTACCGAACCAATCTGGAAGCAAGCGTTCTGCTCATAAACCAGTCAGTCCTGCGTGGCGTGCAGCGCTTCGTTTTCACATCGTCGATCGCGGTCTATGGCGCCGAGCAAACACCGATGACCGAGTCCACGGTCCCGCGACCGGAGGATCCCTACGGCATCTCCAAATACGCCGTGGAGCTCGACCTCGCCGCGGCGCACGAGATGTTCGGTCTCGACTACACGGTCTTCCGCCCGCACAATGTCTACGGAGAGCGCCAGAACATTTCTGACCCGTACCGGAATGCCATCGGCATCTTTATGAACCGACTTATCCAGGGGCTGCCCCTGCCGATCTTCGGGGACGGCCTGCAGACACGAGCGTTTTCCCATATCGACGATGTTGCTCCTCTCATCGCACGAGCACCTCTCGTAGAGCAATCCCGAAACGAGGTTTTCAACGTAGGGGCTGACCAGCCCTACACGATCGTTGAACTCGCGGAGGCGGTTGGCCGAGCGTTCGGTGTTGAGCCAGAACTGGTCCACCTCCCCGCGCGCAATGAGGTGATCCACGCGTTCTCCACCCATGAGAAGGCGCGCCGGACTTTCGGTGATCAGCCCACCATCAGTCTTGACGACGGCATCCGCCGCATGGCCGATTGGGTCAGGGCAAACGGCGTGCGGGCCGAGGTGCCCTTTCCAGGCGAAATCGAAGTGCCAACCAACATGCCACCGAGCTGGCAGGCCATGAGCAGCGCTGACTAGGATCGCCAAGACAGCCCCACATCGCCTCCATGCGAGATAGCGCATATCTCCTCTGTCCCGAGCCAGCCGTATGGAAGCCAACCTTGGCCGTTTCGGCGTATGCAGCCAGGGCACCGCTGGTGGCTCAGGGCGCGCGTCTTGAAGCGCGGCTGGCCGACTCGCTAAAGAACACCGGCAAGCCTGTCGACTAACCCCTTATTAGCTCATTGACGGTGGCCGCCTCAGAACTTCACGCGGCCGTGCAAGCACAACTCAAGCCCTAGCCTTCGGACAATGTCGATCAACCTTCGCCTCAAACGATCGAACTCCCCGGGGCCGACAGCTTCAACGTCGGGCTCTTTCGTGTTGGCGCAGATCCGATACCTGCTGTCAACGATGCCGATTGCGATAGCTGGCTTGGTCGTCTCCTCTGTCGCCGCCGGGCTCGCGGAGGCTGGTGTGCTGGCTATTCTTGCCGAAGCGGCACTGCTGATCGCAAAGCATCAGTCCCACATCGCCACGAGCGTGGGACCAGTTCGGTTAGACGCGTCAATCGGAACGCTCCTCGCGTTCGGGATCGGGCTCGCGTTTGCCAGGCTCGCGCTCGGAGTCATCACCTCGTTCATACCGGCGTGGATCTCCACATCGATGCAGGCGACGCTCCGTAGCGATCTCTTCGACGCCTTCAGCCGCGCATCCTGGGACGTTCAATCGCGCGACCGTGAGGGACACTTCCAGGAGCTGATCACCAATCACATAAATGGCGCCACCCAGGCCTACCAGGTCGCCGCGCAGCTCATCACCGCATTTTTGACATTTTTTGTGCTCGTGATCTCGGCCGTCGCCCTGAGTCCGTTCGCCGCGCTTGGGATCATCCTGGTGGCCGGAAGCCTTGCGGCTGTCCTGCGGCCGTTGGGCAGTCTCGGTCAACGACGCGCTGCCGCGCTCTCGCAGGGTTGGCTGGCATACGCCGGAGGCGTCAACGAGGCAGTGCGCCTGGCCGAGGAGGCCCACGTCTTTGGCGCTGAGGAGCATCAGAGAGTGCGCCTCGACGACTTCATCGCCTCGTTCCGTCGCCCAAATCTCCACGTGAACTGGCTGGCGACGCTCGTGAGCAGTGTCTACCAGGGCTTGATCTACCTGCTTCTCGTCGTCTCGCTGCTCATCCTCTATGCTGCCGCTCCGGCCAACCTTGGCTCACTCGGAGTGGTCGTGCTGATGCTGGTGCGCTCCGGCTCCTACGGTCAGACGGTCCAGTCGGCGATCCAGATGCTGCGTCAGTCCCAGCCCTACGTTGACCGACTCAAGGCGGCCGAGCGAAGTTATCGCGAGAGCGCTGCGCCGGTTGGAGCCATTCCGCTAGAGAGGCTCAAGACCCTCGAGCTGCGTAACGTCTCGTTCTCATACGACCGCACAGCGCCAGCGCTCAAGCACCTGAACATGGAGGTGACGGGAGGCGAGACGATCGGAGTGGTGGGGCCATCAGGCGCGGGCAAGTCCACGCTAGTGCAGATCTTGCTTGGTCTCCGTGCGCCGACTTCAGGGGATTACCTGATAAACGGGAGTAGTGCCAGTGAATACACCAGAGAGTCGTGGCGAAGGGCGTTTGCCTACGTTCCCCAGGAGCCTCGCTTGCTGCACGCCTCGGTTGCCGAGAACATCAGGTTCTTCCGAGACATCTCCGCTGAGTCCGTGCAGCGCGCAGCGATCGACGCGGGTATCCACGATGACATCATCAGCTGGAGCGGTGGCTACGACACGATCGTGGGTCCGCGCGCCGACGCCATCTCGGGCGGCCAGCAGCAGCGCATCTGCCTGGCCCGCGCGCTCGCTGCCGACCCGGATGTCCTCATACTCGACGAGCCGACCAGCGCGCTGGATCCTCTCGCCGAGCAGGTCATCCAGAACTCGCTGACGCGCCTACGCAGCAACCTGACCCTCTTCATCGTCGCTCACCGGATGTCAACGCTCGAGATCTGCGAGCGGGTACTCGTAATCGTTGACGGTGAGATCGAGGCCTTCGGGTCTGTGGCTGATCTCCTGGGCGCAGATGGTTATTATCGCGCGGCGCTCACGGCCAGCCTCACGCCCGAGGCGACGCTGGCGAAGCTCGCGTCACGTGAGTAGGCGTGCTGGCCCCGTACGTTCGGTCAGGCTGACGTGAGACCTTTTGTCGACTTGGAGATGGCGAGAAACGGCTCATAGCACGCGGACCGGACCTAACCTGTCGAGTGGCCGGGGACGTTTCAGCCCCCGGCTCTCACAGCACCGGACGTGACAGTCTCCCGTCATCCGGCTCTTCTGACCCAGTCTTCTCAGGCGACGGAACCGAACGCCCAGTGAGCGAATAGTTCTGGCGCGCGGTGTTGAACTCCGCGTAGCCATCGCCAGGCCCTGCGGGCGCTGGTCCGCAACCGTTTGTATTTCCTGCGAGCCCAACGAATCAGGTACTCGTTGATCTGCCGTAGCGAGCGATGCAACCAGGACTTGTAGAAGCGCCCGTAGTAGCTGCACCACCCATGCACGATCGGGTTGATGAACGACGCGATCTCATCGAGGGTCTTATCGCTGTGCACGTTGATCCGCCAGGATCGGATCTCTTGGCGGAGGGCTGTGGCGGCGTCGTTGCTGATCGCCGGCAAGAAGCTGACGAAATGCTGCCCTCGCCGGTTCTTGAGAACGACGACTTCGCTTGGCCCCACCGTGACGGGGCGGATTCGAGTGATCGTCGCAACACCATCACGGTTTGGGGGTCGCGATGTCAGGAGAGAGACGGTCACCGGGGCCGGCGCCGCAGGCTGAGAAGCGGGCTCGTTGGGCTGTGCTGATCGCTGCGGGTGTGAGCAACAGCGAGGCGTGCCGGCAGGTTGGTGTTGATCGTAAGACCGGTGTGAGGTGGCGTCATGGGCGGACGGTCCGGTCTGAGGCAGGCCGGGTTTCACGGAGACTTTTGAGCGAGGGTTTTGGCCCTCGGGAAGGAAGTTGCCGTTATGCCAAGAGGAAGGAAGTATCCCCAGGAGTTGATCGATCGTGGTGTGCGTTTGGCGATCGAGTCTGGTCGGCCTGTCAGCCAGGTCGCTGCGGAGCTGGGTCTGCCGGCTGAGACGTTGA
>JAJZID010000050.1 GCA_021810705.1 Actinomycetes bacterium | reverse complement strand
CTTCGTGGCTGGTTTCATCGGCAGCCCGGCGATGAATCTGTTTCCCGCCAGGGTGGTGGAGGGCGGCGTGCAGATCGGTGCGACGGTGGTGGCCGTGGAGCGCGCCGCGCTGGCGCAGGCGGGAGTGGAGGTGACCGTCGGGGTGCGGCCCGAGGACCTGGTGCTGAGCGCCGAGGGGGTGACCGTCAGGGTCGACCTCGTGGAGGAGCTGGGAGCCGACGGCTACCTTTACGCACACACCGAGGCCGATGGCCGCCGTCTGGACCTCGTCGCCCGCGTGGCCGGCGGCGAGTACCCACGGCTGGGGGAGAGCGTCACGCTTGCGGCCAGGCCGGATCGGCTGCATGTCTTCCACGCCCAGACCGGGGAGCGGCTGAACGGGCCGGTGGGAGCCGTCGCGCCTGCGGCTGCGGTCGCCATCGGCTGAGGCTCCGGCGGCTTGCTCTGCTTCAGTCCTGTGTCAGCAGGCGCGCGACGTCAAGCGCCGTGTGATGGGCCTTCACGTGCTCGCGCGGCTGCAGCCAGGCCTGGGGCTCGGCGGCGCCGCCGTCGCTGGTGTAGACGTGTTCGTAATCGAGCTTGCGCAGCTGCTCGAGCACCGCGTCGTCGTAGATTCCGTAGGCGACCGCGAACGTGTGCACAGCAGCCCCGCTGAGCTCCTCGAGCAGCCTGCGGCCCTGGGTGATCTCGTGTTCGCGCCGGGCGGGCTCGAGCCTGGTCAGATCCAGGTGGGCCAGCCCGTGGTTACCGATCCGCATGCCGGCGCTGACCAGCTCACGCAGGTCGTGGCGGTCGATGAAGCCCGGCTGGCCCAGGCGGGCGGCGTTGATGAAGAAGGTTGCAGGCAGCTGATGCTCGCGCAGCGCCGGCAAAACGACGGCAACGTCAGACCAGTTACCGTCGTCGAAACTGAGATTCACGTCGCTGCGGCCGGCACAGGCGTCGAGCGTGGCGTGGAAGAGCGCGGGGCTGACCCAGTAATCGCGCTCGCCCGGCCCGAAGTCGCGCCCGATCGGGTGGCCGATCCCGTGAAAGCCGAGGTTGATGAGCTGTGTGTGCATCGGTTGCAGCGATGTTCGCAGGTGCCCGACCACCTAGACTGAAGACCTCTGTGTCAGCAGGTCCTTCGCTCTACCGCCGCCACCGGCCACGTACCTTCGCCGACGTGGTCGGCCAGGAGCACGTGGTGCGCACACTGTCGCACGCGGTGGCGCGCGACCAGGTGCACCACGCCTACCTGTTCGTTGGCTCCCGCGGCACCGGCAAGACCAGCATGGCCAAGATCCTGGCCGCCTGCCTGAACTGCGTTGAGGGCCCCACGGTGAGCCCGTGCGGGCGCTGCGAAGCGTGCGTCGCGATCGCCTCCGCCACGTCGCTTGACGTGATCGAGATGGACGCGGCGTCCAACAACTCGGTGGACGACATTCGCGAGCTGCGTGACACGGTCGCCTATGCGCCGGTCTCCGGTCGCCACAAGGTCTACATCCTGGACGAAGCGCACATGCTCTCCACGCAGGCCTGGAACGCGTTCCTCAAGACGCTCGAGGAGCCGCCGCCGCGTACCGTCTTCGTCCTGGCGACGACCGAGGCGCAGAAGGTGCTGCCGACCGTCGTCGACCGTTGCCACCGCTTCGACTTCGGTCGGCCAACCGCGGCGCAGGTGGCGACCGTCGTGCGGCGCGTGGCCGCGGCTGAGACGATCAAAATCGACGATGGCGCCGTTGGGCTGATCGCGCGCCATGCGACCGGGTCCTTCCGCGATGCGCTCGGCACGCTCGAGCAACTCGTCACCTATGCCGGTGACGCGGAGATCACCGCCGAGGACGTGCTCGCCGTGCTCGGCGTCGCCGACGGCGAGCAGCTGTTCGCAGCCGTCGACGCGGTGGCAGCCCGCGATCCGGCCGGGGCCCTGCGCGCGGCGGCCGCGCTCGCCGCCACAGGCCGCGACCCTGGGCAGATGCTGCGCGACCTGGAGGCGCACGCGCGCGAGCTCCTGACAGCGCAGGTGCTCGGTGAGGTCGCGCCGGAGCTGCAGCTCACGCCTGAGCACGACCAGCGGCTGCTCGAGCAGGCGGGCACGCTCGCGCCCTCGGACGCCGTGCGGCTGCTCGACCTGCTCGCGGCTGCGCTGCAGGCCAGCGCGGGTGGCGCCCAGCCGCGCGTGCAGCTGGAGCTGGCGCTCGTGCGTGCGGCGGCGCCCGAGATGGACCCCTCGATGCGCGCTCTGCTCGCGCGCATCGAGGATCTGGAGCGCGGCCGGCGCCAGCCCCAGCGCCAGGACGTCCCGCGGCCGCCCGCGCCAGTGACGGCGCTGCGCGACCAGAGCCCGACCACGGAGCCGGACCGTGTCGCGCTCGGCCGCGACGAGATGACCCTCGCCGACATGCAACGTTTGTGGCCGGCGGTGGTCGATCTGGTCAAGGGCGCAAACGCGATGCTGGGCGTGCTGCTCGATTCCGCCAGCCCGACTTCGCTCAGCGACCGGGAGCTGATCCTGAGCTTCCCTGCCGAGGCCGCTTTCTACAAGCGCAAGGCGGAGCAGGACGACTACCGGCGCAGCACCGCGGAGGCGGTGCGCAACGTCACCGGCCGAACCCTCAGTCTGAGCTTCGAGCTTGCCGAGGGCTCGCCCCAGGCGGAGGCCACCGCTCTGCCCGCAGCAGCGCCAGCGCTGAGCGGGGACGAGCTCGTGGCGCGCCTGGTCGCTGACTTCGACGCCGAGGAGATCGTTGACCACGACCAAGAGGGGGAGCACTGATGCCCCAGCCGGGGATGCCCAACATGCAGCAGATGATGAAGCAGGTGCAGAAGATGCAGGCCGACATGGCCAAGGCTCAGGAGGAGCTGAAAGCGGAGACCGTCGAGGCGGCGGCGGGCGGTGGTGCGGTGAAGGTCGAGGTCAGCGGCGAGCTCGTATTTCGCTCGATCACGATCGCGCCGGAAGCGATCGACCCCGACGACCCGGAGATGCTCTCAGACCTCGTGCTGGCCGCCGTCAACCAGGGCATACAGGCCGCGCAGGAGCTTGCGGCTCGCAAGCTCGGCGCCGCGACCGGCGGTCTGGCCGGGCCTGGCGGGCTCGGCGGCCTGGGGATCCCCGGATTCTGAGAGCCTGCGAGTCAGGAAGCGGCGGCTGAGCGAGGTGAACACCTACGCACCTGCACTGCAGCGGCTGATCGCCGAGCTGTCAAAGCTGCCCGGCGTCGGCGGACGCACCGCCCAGCGGCTCGCCTTCCACCTGTTGCGCGCCAGCGAGGAGGACGCGCTGGCGCTCGCCGACGCGATCCGTGAGGTCAAGTCGCGGATCGGCTTCTGCGAGATCTGCTTCAACCTCGCCGAGGGGCCGCGCTGCCGGATCTGCGCCGACGAGCGCCGTGAAGGTGACGTGATCTGCGTGGTCGAGGAGCCGGTCGACGTGATCTCGATCGAGCGCACCCACGAGTTCCGTGGCCGCTACCACGTGCTCGGCGGGGCGCTGTCGCCGATCGACGGGATCGACCCGGAGGATCTGCGGATCGAGCAGCTCTACGCGCGTCTGCGCGATGGCGAGGTGCGTGAGGTGGTGATCGCCACCAACCCGACAACCACCGGGGAGGCGACGGCGCTGCACATCGCCGCCGGCATCCGCCAGCTCGCGCCCACCACGGCGGTGACGCGGCTGGCCTCGGGCCTGCCGGTTGGCTCCGACCTCGAGTACGCCGACGAGCTCACGCTCGGCCGCGCGTTCTCCGGCCGCCGCGCGCTCTAGAGAGCGTGTCGGCGGCGACCGTACGGGCTTGACGGCCAGCGCGCCGCGAACCTCCTAACCTGCCAGCTGATGCTCTCCCAACCGACGATCGTGATGAAGTTCGGCGGCACCTCCGTCGCCGATGCGCAGCGGATCAAGCGCGCGGCGCGGCGCATCGTGGCCCAGCGTGAGTCAGGCAAGCGTGTGGTCGCGGTGCTGTCGGCGCGCGGTCACACGACCGACGAGCTGATCCGGGCTGCAGAGGAGGTCTCGGCCAACCCGGATCCGCGGGAGCTGGACATGCTGCTCTCCACCGGCGAGCGGATCTCCTGCGCGCTGTGCGCAATGGCGATCAACGACCTGGGACACCGGGCGATCAGCCTGACCGGCTCGCAGGCGGGGATCGTGACCGACACCTCGCACACCAAGGCGCGGATTTTGGACGTGCGTGCCGATCGCATCGTGCAGGCGCTGGACGAGGACATGATCGTGCTGGTCGCCGGGTTTCAGGGTGTCTCGACCAGCCGCGATGTGACGACGCTCGGGCGTGGCGGCTCGGACACCACGGCGGTTGCCGTCGCAGCGGCGCTCGGGGCGGAGGTGTGCGAGATCTACACCGATGTCAGCGGTGTGTTCAGCGCCGATCCGAGGCTCGTGCCCAACGCCCGCAAGCTGCCGCTGGTCAGCTTCGAGGAGATGCTCGAGATGGCCGCCTCCGGCGCCAAGGTGCTGCAGCTGCGCTCGGTCGAGTACGCACGCACGCACGGCGTCAGGATCCACTGCCGCTCCAGTTTTGAGGATGGTCCCGGTACCGTTGTGATTGGAGAAGAAGAGACGATGGAGCACCCGCTGATCACCGCCGTGACGCACTCAACCGAGGAGGCTCGGATCACGGTTGTCGGCGTGCCCGACCGCCCCGGCGCCGCCGCCGAGATCTTTGAGGCGCTGGCCGCCGCCAACGTCAACGTGGACACGATCGTGCAGAACGAGCCCCGCACCGACGGCTTTGACGCAGAGGTCTCGTTCACCTGCGCCAGCGATGATCTGCGCAGCGCCGAGGTGGCGCTCGCCGGCGTGACCGCCGGCTTTCCCGGCGCACGCCTGGAGACAGATCCGGAGGTCGGCAAGGTCTCGATCATCGGCGCCGGGATGCGCTCGCATCCGGGCGTGGCCGCAAAGGTCTTCCGCGTACTGGCCGACGAGGAGATCAATATCGAGCTGATCAACACCTCGCCGATCAAGATCACCTGCCTGATCCGCGCAGCCTCGGTGACGCGGGCGGTCCGCGCGCTGCACGACGCCTTCGACCTGGGTGAGGGGGACATTCGGGCCGAGGGCGGCCTCGGGATCGAGCCGCGATGAGCGCCACCGCGCGGATCGCCGTGGTCGGCGCCACCGGCGCCGTGGGCACCGTGATGCTCCGCTGTCTGGCCGAGCGCGGACTGGACCGGGAGAACGAGATCGTGCTGTTCGCCAGCGAGCGTTCGGCGGGCCGCGTGATCGATGGTCGCACCGTCCGCGCGCTCGACGAGCGCGCGGATCTGTCCGGGATTGACATCGCGCTGTTCTCGGCTGGCGCCGCTACATCCAGGGTGTGGGCGCCACGCTTCGTGGACGCGGGCGCCACTGTGATCGACAACTCCTCAGCGTTTCGCCGTGACCCGGACGTGCCGTTGGTCGTGGCCGAGGTCAACCCGCACGTGCTGCGCGTCGGCGAGGCGGATCAGCCGAAGCTGATCGCCAATCCGAACTGCTCGACGATGCAGTTGATGGTTGCGCTCGCACCGATTCACCGCGAGGCTGGGATCGCGCGCCTGATCGTCTCCACCTACCAGTCGGTTTCGGGCACCGGTCAGCGCGCTCTCGCTGAGCTCGACGCGCAGGCGCGCGCCTCGCTGGAGGGCGAGCCGGCGCCGGCCCCGCAGATTTATCCGGAACAGATCGCGTTCAACGTGATCGGCGCGGCGGGCAGCTTCGCCGACGGTGAGGACCACACCGACGAGGAGCGCAAGATGATGTTTGAGACCGGCAAGATCCTCGAGGACGAGCAGATCGCCGTGGCCGTCACCTGTGTGCGCGTGCCGGTGCGCGTCGGCCATTCGGAGACCGTCAACATCGAGACGCGCGCGCACCTGCCGCTGGAGCGCGCCCGCGAGCTGCTGGCCGCGGCGCCCGGCGTGATCCTCGAGGACGTGCCCTCGCCGCTGCGCAGCGAGGGCCGAGACGAGGTCTTTGTCGGGCGCCTGCGCTTGGACCGAACGCACCCCAACGGGCTGGCGATGTTCGTCGTGGCTGACAACCTGCGCAAGGGCGCAGCGACCAACGCCGTGCAGATCGCCGAGCTGCTGCTGGCCGAGGCCGGCCGCGAGCGCCGCGCGCGAAGCACGGCGCTGTAGGTGACAGCCAGCACCGGTCTCGCGGGCTGGCTTGCCCGGCGCGGGCCTCTGGACCGGATGCTGTGACCGCTTAGCGGTGTGTGGGGTGGCTGTGGCCGCTGTGCGGTGTGTGCCGGGCGCTGTGACCGCCCGGCGGTCCGGCCGGGGCGGGTCTGACCGCCCCGCGGCCCCAATGCTCCTCGCTCGCCGGCAGATTGTGCATTTCGGGCGACTGGAGCGCCCGAAATGCACAAAACTCGGCGTGGCCCAGAGGTTTGGGGGGCTGCGGCAGCTACCGCGGCCTCACCGACCCACGGTGGGGCTAGCGAGCTGCGGGCGCGGCCGTCAAGGTCTGCATGACCCGGCGCACCTGGTCGAGTGTGAGCACGCCGGTGAGCGTGTCATCTGCGTCGGTGGCGATCACCGCGCCCAGGCGCCCAAGCGAGTCGAGTGCGAGCACGTCGGTGAGCGGGCGGTCCTCGCCGATCGCCAGCTGCTCGCTGCCGGCCTCGAGGATCGATCCCACCGTTGCCGCGCCCTCGCCGGCTCTCACCAGCTCATCGGCGCGGCTGCGCCGCGCGATACCGATGAAGCGCCCGTCGCTGTCGATCACCGGCAGCCAGTCGCGTTGGTAGCGCAGGAACGCCTCATCGTAGGCCTGCTCGACGGTGGTCGTGCCGTGTACGACCACCGGCTCGTGGTCCATCACATCGGACACGCGCACACCGCTGACGCGGTTGACCTGTGCTGTGCCCGCCAGCGCCACGCGCGCGGACTGCCAGAGCATGAACGCCAGGAACATCAGCCAGATGCCCACGAAGCTGCCGCTGCGGAACGTCAGGAACAGACCCAGGCCGCCGAGCAAAACGCCGAAGCCCTCACCCAGACGCGCTGCCATGCGCGTTCCCCGGAGCTTGTCGCCGGTGACCCGCCAGACCGCGGCGCGGGCGATGCGGCCGCCGTCCAGGGGGTAGGCGGGCACCAGGTTGAAGACCAGGATCAGGACGTTCATCGCCAGCAGCCAGCTCAGTGCCAGGAGGACCGGTGTGATCTGGATGTTGCCGTTCAGCACGATCGCGTCCAGCAGCCGGTGGGGGCCAACCAGCGCCAGGTCGACCCCAAGGCAGACCAGCACGAACACCAGGGTGCCCAGCGGGCCGGCGGCGGCGATGCGGAACTCCTCGCCCGGTGTCTGCGAGTCGCGGCTCATGTAGGTGGTGCCGCCGAACAGGAAGAGCTCGATCCGCTGCACCGTGATCCCCTCGCGCCGGGCCGCGAGCGCATGGCCGAGCTCGTGCACGATCAGCGAGCCGTAGAACAACAGCACCGTGGCGACCGTCGTCATGTAGGCGACGGTGCTGGAGGAGCGCAGCGCGCTCTGAAAAGACCCCGAAAGCAGGAAGATCAGCAAAAACAGCATCACGAACCAGGTCATGTCGACGCCGATGCGGATGCCCGAGACGGTCATCAGGCGAAGCGATCTGGTTCCGCGGAACATGCTGCAATGGTGGCATAGGCCGGTCTTCTCTACTGAAAGGTTTGTGATGCAGGACGCGATGGATAGGCTCCGGGGGCGCCTGGCCGAGATCTCTGACCTGAAGCGCATACGCCAGGTGCTGAGCTGGGAGCAGAGCACCATGATGCCCCCGCGCGGCGCCCCGGCCCGCGCGCGCCAGCTCGCCACGCTCGCCAACATCACGCACGAGCGCTTCGTCTCGACAGAGACCGGGGAGCTGATCGCCGCCGCCGAGCAGGAGCTGGCCGGCCTCGGGCTACCTGCCGACTCGCTCACCGTGCGCCTGGTGGCTCAGGCGCGCCGCCTCTACGACAAGGGCGCGCATGTGCCCGCGGAGCTTGTCAAGGCGCGGGCGCAGGCCGCCGCAGATGGCTACCGCGCGTGGCTCAGCGGGCGGGCCGCAGATGACTTCTCGGCCTACGCCCCGGCGCTCGAGCGGAACTTTGATCTGGCACGCGAGTATGCGGCCTGCTTTGACGCGTACGCGGACCCCTACGACGCGGTGCTCGACGACTACATGCCGGGCATGAGCGACGCGACCGTCAGCGTGCTGTTCGACGAGCTGCGCGGCGAGCTCGTGCCGCTCGTCGACGCGCTCGCGGGCCGACCGATCGACACCGCTCCGGCCCGGGCCCGCTACAGCATCGCCGCGCAGCGCGGTCTCGTCGCCGAGGTGCTCGGCTGGCTCGGCTTCGATGCCTCAAGCTGGAGGCTCGACGACACCGCTCACCCCTTTCAGACCAGCTTCTCGCTCAGCGACATCCGGCTGACAACCCGCTTCGAGGCCGACTACTTCCCGACGGCGCTCTATGGGGCGATGCATGAGTGCGGTCACGGGCTCTACGAAGCCGGCATCGCCCCCGAGCTCGAGCGCACGCCGCTGGGTCAGATCTACTCGCTGGCGGTGCACGAGTCACAGAGTCGTCTGTGGGAGAACATGGTCGGTCGCAGCCGCGCGTTCTGCGATGCGCTCGCGCCGGTCCTGGAGGCCCACTCCGAGGGCGCACTGAATGGCCCGGACGGTGTCAGCCTGTTTCGTGCGGTCAACGCGGTGCAACCTTCGCTGATCCGCATCGAGGCCGACGAGACGACCTACGGTCTGCACGTCATCCTGCGCCACGAGCTTGAGCGGGCGCTGATGCGCGGCGAGCTGGCGGTGAGCGACCTGCCCGAGGCCTGGAACAGCCGGATGCGCGACTACCTCGGCATAACGGTGCGCTCAGACGCTGAGGGTGTTATGCAGGACGTTCACTGGGGCCAGGGGTTGATCGGCTATTTCCCCTCATACGCGATCGGCAACCTGATCGCCGGCCAGCTCTGGGAGCGCGTCGGCGCTGCCCTGCCGGACCTGGACGCTCAGCTGCGCCGCCACGATTTCAGGCCGTTGCGCGAGTGGCTGACCGAGCACATCTACAGGCACGGCTCAGCCTTCAGCGACGCGGAGCTGCTCTCGCGTCTGGTCGGCGCGCCATTGCAGGTTGCGCCGTTCGTGCGCTACCTGCGCGGCAAGCTCAGCGATGTGTACGGCATCGAGTTGGCGTAGGCTGAGGTGAAGCTTCTAGGCCATCACGACACTTGGAGAGAAGATGAGTAAGACACCAGTCAAGGTCGCCGTAACCGGCGCCGCCGGACAGATCGGCTACGCGCTGCTGTTCCGGATCGCGAGCGGCGCGCTGCTGGGTTCGCAGACACCCGTGATCCTGTCGCTGCTCGAGGTGCCGGCGGCGGTGCGGGCCGCTGAGGGCACCGCCATGGAACTGGATGACTGCGCCTTCCCGCTGCTTGCCGGGATCGAGATCAGCGACGATCCCAACCGCGCCTTTGACGGCGCCAGCGTGGCCCTGCTGGTCGGCGCCCGCCCGCGCGGTGCCGGCATGGAGCGCAGCGATCTGCTCGAGGCCAACGGCGGCATTTTCGGGCCGCAGGGGGCCGCCCTCAACGCGCATGCCGCATCTGACATCAGGGTGCTGGTGGTCGGTAATCCCGCCAACACCAACGCGCTGATCGCTCAGCAACACGCCCCCGACATCCCGGCGCGACGCTTCACGGCGATGAGCCGCCTGGATCACAACCGTGCGATCGCACAGCTCGCCAAACGTACAGGCGCTGCTGTCTCCGATGTGACGAATGTCACGATCTGGGGCAACCACTCGGCGACACAGTACCCGGACATCTACCACGCCAAGATCGCTGGCGCGAGCGCTGTCGAGCGGGTGTCCGATCAGGGTTGGATCGAGAGCGATTTCATCCCCACGGTGCAGAAGCGCGGCGCTGCGATCATCGACGCGCGTGGTGCGTCAAGCGCAGCTTCGGCTGCCAACGCCGCGATCGATCATGTTCACGATTGGCTGCTGGGCACGCCTGCGGGCGACTGGGTATCGATGTCGGTCCCCTCGGACGGCTCCTACGGTGTCGAGGAGGGACTGATCTCGAGCTTCCCAGTGACCTGTAAGGACGGTGAGTACGAGATCGTCACGGGCCTCGATGTCAGTGATTTCTCGCGCGAACGAATCGATGCGACGGTGCGGGAACTCGCCGGTGAGCGTGATGCCGTACGCGAACTGGGACTGATCTGACCCGATTTCAGAACCGCAGCTTGCGGTGAGGCCGGTTTCACGGGCGGCGTGTAGGTCCCTCACGCCGCCCGCAACCGGCCGTTTGACAGATGCGCGCCGCGTGCGCGAGTGAGTGCACGCGGGCCATCTGTGAAAGCCGCTACGGCTGCCTGCCGTTACGCCTGCTCGCCGCTCTGCGCGGCCGGGTGCCAGCCCTGGCCCTCGCGCGTGATGAGGCCTTCGCTGATCAGCTTGGGCATGACGCGATAGAGGTAGTTTGGTTCGATCCCCATCGTCGTGGCGATCTCGGGAATTGTGACGCCCGGCTGCTTGCGCACGAGCTCGAGCGCCTGCGCGGCGCGCGTGTTGCCAGCGCGCCGGCCGCGTGGGCGACCCGGCCGGCCCGCGGTCCGGCCCGCGGTCCGGCCCGCACGTCGGCGGGAGCTGCCTGTCGCGGC
>JAJZID010000049.1 GCA_021810705.1 Actinomycetes bacterium | reverse complement strand
TCGCCTTCGCCTACCTCGCGCTGATGTTCATAAACGTCGTCATCCCGAGCGGCCTGAGCAGCCCACGCTCGTTCTTCAACATCGACTGGATCACGCTCATGGTCATGGTTGTTATCGGCCTGATCGGCGGCATCTACTACGCGATTGGGCGGCCCGACCGCAAGCTCGGCCGCCACGTGCACGATGCTCTCGAGTCCACCGGTGCGGAACGTACCATGGAGTCATGAGCAAGCTCTCGACGCTCCGGATGTACATGCGCCGGCCCGGTCGGCTCGCGGAGCCGACCGACCTCTACTCCCACCGCGTCAAGCTGCTTGACGGGGGTGAGCTCGATCTGGCGGACTGGCGCGGGCATCCGACGCTGATCGTCAACACCGCCAGCAAGTGCGGCTTCACACCCCAGTATGAGGGCCTCGAGCGTCTCTATGAGCGCTACCACGACGCCGGCCTCGAGCTGCTCGGCTGTCCGTCCGGTGACTTCGCCGACCAGGAGTACGAGGAGGATGGCGAGATCGGCTCGTTCTGTCAGCGCAACTACGGCGTTCGGTTTCCGCTGAGCACCCGCACGTCGGTTCGTGACCATCCCGATCCGTTGTGGGCGGCACTGATCAGCCAGCCGGGTTCGGCGCCGCCGAAGTGGAACTTCACCAAGTACCTGGTGGGTGGCGACGGCCACCTGATCGAGCATTGGGGCTCAACCGTGCAGCCGGACGGCCCCAAGATCAAAGCGGCGATTGAGCGCGCACTGGCTGGCGGGGAGTAGGTCGGCGTCTGAGATACTCAGGTGGTGCCAAGCCACCTGATCGTGTACCTGGGTGTCGTGGTGGCGATCGCGCTGCTCCCGGGCCCGGACACTGCGGTCGTGACCCGCAACGCGCTCGTGCATGGTCGCGAAGCGGCGCTCGGCAGCGCGCTGGGAATCAACATCGGGCTGGTGGTCTGGACCGGGGCGACAGCGCTCGGTGTCGCCGCGCTGCTGCGCAGCTCCGCCACGCTGTATGACGCCCTCAAGCTCGCCGGCGCGCTCTACCTGATCTGGATCGGTGCGCGCACGCTCTGGGAGTCACGCCGCGTGGCTGCGGGCGTCGCCTCCACAACACCGGCGGCGCGGGCTGTGAGCGGGCGCGGCGGCCTGCGCCAGGGCCTGCTCAGCAACCTCTCAAACCCCAAGGTCGGCATCTTCTTCACCAGCCTGCTGCCGCAGTTCGTCTCCCCGCACGCACCTGCTCTGCCGCAGCTGCTGCTGCTCGGTGGCATCTTCATCGCCTTCAACCTCGCCTGGATGTCCAGCTATGCGCTCGCCGCCGTGCGCCTCTCGGACGTGCTGAGCCGCACGCGCGTGAAGGCGACGATCGACCGGGTCTCGGGACTGGTGCTGGTCGGCGTCGGCCTTGGGCTGGCGCTCGATCGCTGAGAGCGGAGCGATCATCACCCGGCGTTGTGGATGCCCAGGCTGCTGCTCAGCGGCTCAATTCGGCCACCGAGCCCGCAAAGGTCGGCATCACCTCGGTCGCAAACAGGCTTGCGGTGCGCGAGGCCTCCGCGAACGTGATCCCGCCGAAGGCCACGTCGGCGGTCATGTAGTTGATACCAGCGGCGTGGGTCTGATCGGCGACGTACTGGCGCGCGCCCTCGGGTGTCCCGACAAAGGCGCCGCCCCGGTCAAGCAGCTCGCCCAGTCGCTCCGGGTAGATCGGCGGGCACGGCGTTCCGTGCTCGCGCCACAGGTGTTCGAAGGAGGCCTTGAAGCGTGGATATACGCGCTCGGCCACCCGTAGCGCCTCGCGCTCGGTGTCGGCCAGGATGATGTGGCGGTTGACGCCCAGGTACGGCAGCTCGGATTCGGCCCGGCCGAGCTCCTGCCAACGCTCGCGGTAGCCGTCGGTGGTCACGCGCGTGCGCTCGGCGCTGACCAGGGACATGACGTTGATCGAGCGCTCCGCGCACCAGCCAGCGCGGTCCGGCCGCGAGGCGCCGAACCACATTGGCGGATGCGGCGTTTGCAATGGCCGTGCCGTCAGCGGCAGCTCGGAGACCGTGTAGTGCCTGCCGTGGTGGCTGAAGCTCGAGCGTGCAGAGAAGTAGCTTGTCACCAGCTCGTAGGACTCCTCAAACAGCTCCGGGGTCTGCTCTGTCGCCACGCCGTAGAAGGAGGCCTCGATCGGCGAGGCACCGCGACCGACGCCGAGCTCGAGGCGCCCGCCACTGAGCTGATCCAGCAGGCACCATTCCTCGATCAGGCGGACCGGGTGATACAGCGGCAGGACGTTGACCAGCGCACCCAAGCGCAGGCGCCTGGTCCGCTGCGCCACCGCAGCCAGAAAGACGTTGGGTGACCCGACCAGGCCGAGCGGGGTGCCGTGGTGCTCGGCGAGATGGTAGGCGTAAAAGCCGTCACGGTCGTACTGCTCGATCAGCCGCAGGCGCTCCTCGAGCTGCTCTGCGCGCGTGAGCCCGGAGTCATCGATGTGGTCGAAGATGCCGAAGCGCATGGGCTGGCGACTTTACTGCTCCGCGGGTTGCCCGTCCCAACAGGCGACCGCAGGCGAGCGGAGAGGAGGGGATTCGAACCCCTGATGGAGATTTCGCCCCATACTCGCTTAGCAGGCGAGTGCCTTCAGCCACTCGGCCACCTCTCCGGAAGCCCGCGCGCGCAGCGTTGGCGAGCCGGGTGTGAGCGTGAGTGTAGAGGTTCTGCGTCTGCGGCTCAGGTGCCCGGCGAGCGCTGGGCGGCGCGCTGGGATGCCGCCGCGCGTGGGTCCAGGTCGGCAAGCGTCAGCGGGTGCGCGGGTGCTTCCCGCAGGATGACGCGGCTGCGCACGTGCAGATCCAAGTCCACGTGGACCAGCTCGCCGGGCTCAAGCAACCGCCAGCCGGGGTCAGCGTCCATGCGCTCGCTGGCCACAACCACGGCGGCGCGCTCGGCGAGCTCCGCCGAGTGCACGCGAAGCTCACCTCCCGAGCCGCGGTGGTGCAAATGCCTGCCAGGTGCGGGACGCTCATCGCCGGTCCCCCGCTCGAGCACGTAGAGCTCGTGCACCGCCGGGTAGCGCAGCGCCCACAGCTCGGTGCTCGTGATGAGAATGCAGTTGAGTGCGTAGACGGGAAGGTTGGCGGCGATCCAGCCGGCCGCACGTGCGATCGCCCCGCCCACGTCACCGTCGGACTCGATCTCCTGTGTGATCAGCGCAAAGAAGCGTTCCGAGTCGGTCTGGCCGTGGACGAGCTCACGCGCGACGGTGAGGCGCTGCTCCAGGCGGTCGACGTCGCCGATCACTCCGTTGTGCGCGAACAGCCGGCCGCGTTGCTCAAACGGGTGGGTGTTCTGCAGTGCCACCGCGCCGGTGGATGCATAGCGAATGTGGGCGATGAACGTCCGCGAGCGCACGGTCCGGGCCGCCTGCGCGAACGCGCGGTCGGCGTAGGCGGCGAGCGGCTGCTTGTCGATGTAGGCGCCGCCATCGGGCCGGAATGCTCCCAGCCCGGTCCCGTCCGGGTCGTGGTGGCTCTGCACGGCCAGCGAGTCGGGCGCCTCGAGCAGCCAGAAGGTTGCGCTCACGGGCTCTCGCCCTCCGCTCAGGCCGAACAGGCGGCACATGGGCGACACGGTAGCGCCGCCGTATGATCGGCGTGTGCACCGCTCTAGCTCGACACGTTAGATGCTGCACCGGATCGGAGTTGTGGGTGCGGGCATCATCGGGCTTGCGGTTGCGCGAGAGCTCCTCCAGCACCAGGCGCCGGACGTGACGGTGCTCGAGAAGGAGCAGGAGCTCGCCCTGCATCAGACCGGCCACAACAGCGGTGTGGTGCACATGGGGGTCTACTACCCACCTGGCTCGCTGAAGGCCAGGCTGTGTCGTGACGGCGCCGAGCGTCTGGCTGACTACTGCGCGCAGCGCAGCATCGCCTTTGAGCGCTGCGGCAAGCTGATCGTCGCGCGTGGCCCCGAGGAGCTGGACCGCTTGGACGAGCTCGAGCGCCGTGCTCGTGCCAACGGTGTGCCGGGGCTGCGCCGACTCGCGCCGGCGCAGATGCGCGAGATCGAGCCGCATGTCCGTGGGGTGGCCGCGCTGCACTCGCCGAGGACCGCGATCGTCGATTACAGGGCTGTCGCCCGCGCCTACGCCGAGGACGTTGCCGGCGCCGGTGGCGAGCTCAGACTGGGCGCCCGGGTGGTGGCGATCAGCCGGCAGGCTGCGGAGGTTCGCGTGCGGCTGGCCGGAGGTGAGACCCTGGTGTTCGATCGCCTGATCGTCTGCGCCGGCCTGCATGCCGACCGTCTGGCGAGCTTGGCGGGAGCACCGCCAGCACCCAGGATCGTCCCCTTCAGGGGTGAGTACTACCGCCTGGTCAGCTCGCGTGAGCATCTCGTGCGCGGACTCATCTACCCGGTACCAGATCCAGCCTACCCGTTCCTCGGCGTGCACTTCACGCGCCGCATCGGTGGTGGCGTGGACATCGGGCCAAACGCGATCCTGGCGACCGGACGGGAGGCCTACCGGCGCAGCGACATCGTGGCGCGCGATTTGATCGAGACCATCCGTTACCCGGGATTCAGAGCTCTGGTGCGCCGCCACTGGCGCGCCGGTGCAGCAGAACTCTGGGGCTCGCGCTCGCGACGGGCGTTCGTGGCACGCGCCCGGACCTTCCTCCCAGAGCTCGTGGCGGCCGATGTCGAGCCTGCGCCTGCGGGCGTCCGAGCACAGGCGCTGGATCCCGACGGAGCGCTGGTGGACGACTTCCGCATCACGAAGCTCGACGGTGTCGTGCTGGTGCGAAACGCACCTTCGCCAGCCGCCACCGCGGCGCTCGCGATCGCCGAGCACATCGTCGGCGAGCTGCGCGCAGCCTGAGCAGCCAGCGTCTAGTGATGCGTGGCCGCTCGACGCGCCGACGGCCGCTTGGTGGGCGTGCCGAACACGTGATCCCAGAACGGCGCGCTGACCCCGTAACCTGTGCCGCCGTCCTGGAAGTGGTGGCGCATGTGCAGCTCGCGCATCAGCTTGCCGAGCCGTGTCGTCGCATGCCGGTGATGCACGTGGTAGTGCAGCATGTCGTAGGCCAGGTAGCCGCCGAGGAAGCCCGCGCTGAGCGGCAGGAAGCCGGGGGAGCCGAAGATCAGGTAGAAGACGTACACGAAGAGTGCGGCCAGCGGCACGCTGACAGATGGCGGCATCACAAGCCGAAGCGGGTCGTTGGGGTGATCGTGGTGCACGCCGTGGATGATCCAGTGCAGTCGCGCGCCGACGCCATGGTCTGGCTCGAAGTGGAAGACGACCCGGTGCAGCCAGTACTCGGTGAGCGTCCAGATCACGTACCCACCGGCGATCCAGGCGAGCGCCCAGACGCCCACGTTGTGGATGAAGCCGAGCACCAGCATCGCCGTGATCGTCGGTACGAAGATGAACAGGGGAACTGTCCAGTGCACGCGCGAGAGCTTGTCCAGCCACTTGACGTCGAACATCGTTGGCGAAGCCCGCAGAATCTCGCTGCGGCTGAGGCCTTCGAGCTCCTCTGGATGCGGCGCTGGCATACGCATAGGATATCTGACGCGTGTCGCGACGAGCATCCGCTGCAGCTGCTGAGGCCCGGTGGTGGGAGATTCGCGGTGCCCAGAACCTGAAGCCCTCAACCTACCGCTGTCCGCTGTGTGGCGAGCTGCTGCCGGCGATGCGCGAGCACATGCTGATGTTCCCCGAGGGCGATCACAGCGCTCGCCGGCACGCTCACACCAACTGTGTGATGCGGGCTCGTGCACGGGGGGAGCTCCCGACCCTGGCGGAGTGGGAGAGATCCCAGCCACAGTTCCGCGAGCGCGCGGGCTTTTGGCGGCGGCTGCTGGGCGGGCGTTAGATATCTGCCGCGGCGGCCAGCAGGCGCTCGGCGAGCATGCTCGCGACCAGGCGGTGGGCGTCGAGAATGTCAACCAGATGCAGCAGCGACTCGGTTTCCGCCGCGACGTCGCCGTCGCCCAGGCGCAGCACCAGCGGCAGGTCAGGGCGGATGTCGATTGCCGCCAGTCCCACTGACACGTTGGCCAGGTCATCAGAGGTGACCGCGGCAAGCGCGCTGCAGGTTCTCACACCGAGCAGCTCGAGCATCTCACGGTCATCGCCCCGTCCCAGCACCACCGGAATGCCAGCCCTGCGCGCGAGCCTCAGACACTGCGCCTCGGGGTCGCGCTCCAGTGCGACCACGGGGATACCGCGCCGGCGCAGCTCCTGGGCCAGCCGGAAGCCGATCTGCCCAAATCCGACCAACAGCACGTGATCGCGCGCCGGCGCGCGACGGCGGCCGAGCAGCGCCGTGTAGCGCGGACGGCTCAGGCGCCTGACAAGCGCGGCGGTGAAGACCGCGATGGCGACCACGGAGGCGAGCGTGATCACGGTTGAGAGCAGCTTGAACGGCGCGCCCGCCTGCGCAGCGCGCGGCACATCTGCGGCGGCCACGATCGAGCGGGCGCCGAAGTAGATCGCGTCGATCAGACCGTCGTGCAGGGCGCTCATCGAGATCACGGTCTGTGTAACGAGCGCGGTCAAAAACACGACGCCGGCCCGGACCATCAAACGCAGCGCGTCATCAACGATCCTCACGCCGGAGCCGCGCGGATGCGGGCGCGCGCCCAGCGCCTGGCAGTGGTCGGCGAACGCGGTCGCGACCAGCTCGGCGGGCGCGACCACGTTCACCGCGGGCGCGATCTCGCGCAGCTGGTGGGCGATCGTTTGGTCAAAGAGCCCCACCCAGAGCGCCATGTCGGGGCGCAGGTGCGCCACCAGGAGCGTGAGCCGCAGCGCCAGCGCGTCGTCGTGGGAGAGCACCGCGACCGCCGTCCAGGGGCGCTCGGCCAGCCTTGCGATGAGCGTGTGTGCGTTCGCCGAGGACTCGAGTGAGGCGTTCGCGCCAAGCTGCTCGAGACGCCTGATCAACGCCTCACCGACACCACCGCCGTCGCCAAGCACCAGCACATGTCTCGCCATCGAGCTCCCGCAGGGTCGCCGTGTGGTGCTGCCAGATCTTACTCGCGGAGCGCGGCCGTGGACGCAGGCTAAGCTTGCCCGGATGACTTCACTGCCACCGGGGAGCCATCCCAGGTCACTGCCGGCGGCCCACACGATCGAAAGCTAGAGGCGATGCAAGAGAGCGGCTTCCTGTTCACGTCCGAGTCGGTGACCGAGGGTCATCCCGACAAGGTTGCGGACCAGATCTCCGACGGCGTACTGGATGCGGTGCTGGCGCAGGATCCGTTTGCGCGAGTGGCGTGTGAGACGCTGGTGAACACGGGTCTGGTGGTGGTTTCGGGGGAGATCTCAACCGAGGCTTGGGTGGACGTGCAGACGGTCGCCCGCGAGACGATCCGCCGGATCGGCTACGTTGATGCCACGCTCGGGTTCAGCGCCGATTCGTGTGCGGTGCTGAACACGATCGATCAGCAGTCGCCCGACATCGCGCAGGGGGTCGACCGCGCGCTCGAGGTGCGCTCCGGTGAGGCTGGCGACGAAGCTGACGATATGCTGCTGGCCGCCGGTGCCGGTGATCAGGGAATGATGTTCGGTTACGCGACCGACGAGACACCGGAGCTGATGCCGCTGCCGATTTCACTGGCCCACCGGTTGGCGGCGCGTCTGGCGGCCGTGCGCAAGGACGGCTCGATCCCGTACCTGCGGCCCGACGGCAAGACGCAGGTGTCGGTGCGCTATGTGGACGGCCGGCCGGTTCGGGTTGAGAAGCTGCTGATCTCCGCACAGCACGCGGAGGGCGCCGAGGCGCTGATCCCCGACGACCTGTGGGAGCAGGTCGTCATGCCGGTGCTGCCCGTCGAGCTCTACGAAGAGCATGAGCTGCGCGAGAGCTTTCTGGTGAACCCGACGGGCCGGTTCGTGATCGGGGGACCGGTCGGCGACTGTGGTCTGACCGGACGCAAGATCATCGTCGACACCTACGGCGGGATGGCCAGGCACGGTGGCGGCGCCTTCTCGGGCAAGGATCCGTCGAAGGTCGACCGCAGCGCGGCGTACGCGGCGCGGTGGGTGGCCAAGAACGTGGTGGCGGCCGGGTTGGCCTCGCGTTGTGAGGTGCAGGTGGCCTACGCGATCGGTGTCGCGCACCCGGTGTCGTTGATGGTCGAAACGTTTGGCACCGAGCGGATCGACCCGGGCAGGATCGCCCAGCTGGTCTCGGAGCACTTTGACCTGCGTCCCGGCGCGTTCCGGCGTGAGCTCAACCTGCACCGTCCGATCTATCAGCAGACCGCTGCCTACGGGCACTTCGGGCGCGCGGGTGATGACTTCACCTGGGAGCGCACGGATCGTGCGGCGTTGTTGCGCGAGGCCGCCGGGCTGGGGACGCTCGACGGTCTCGGCTCGGCAGAGGCGCTCTCGGCGTGAGCATCACGGTTGTCGGCTCGATCGCCTACGACGCTGTCAGGACGCCATTCGGAGAGCGCCGGCGGATGCTTGGCGGCGCGGCGACGCACTTTGCGCTGGCGGCGTCGTTCTTTGACACGGTCAGGCCGGTCGGGCCGGTTGGAGGTGACTTCGCGACCGACGACCTGCGGACGCTGTCCGTCCGCGGCACGGTCACAGACGATGTGGTGACGGTCCCGGGTGGGCAGACGTTCTTCTGGTCGGGTGTGTACGGGGATGATCTGAACTCGCGCGAGACGCTCGCGACCGAGCTGGGCGTCTTTGCCGATTTCAAGCCGCGCTTGAGCGCGGCGGCGCGTGCCTGCGAGGTGCTGTTTCTGGCAAACATCCAGCCGTCACTTCAGGCTTCGGTGCTCGATCAGTGCGACGGTCCACGATTCACGGCGCTTGACTCGATGAACCTGTGGATCGAGACGGCCCGCGCGGAGCTGATCGCCGTGATCGAGCGGGTTGATTGCGTGATCCTCAACGACTCGGAGATCCGGCAGCTGACCGGTCGGCACACGCTTCCCGATGCGGCCCGCGAGCTGCTCGAGCTGGGCCCTGGGGCGGTGATCGCCAAGCAGGGCGAGTACGGTGCTGCGTTGTTCACGCGCGAGGGGTTCTTCTCGCTCCCGGCCTACCCTCTGACCTCAGTGGTCGACCCGACCGGTGCCGGTGACACGTTCGCTGGCGGCCTGGTCGGCTATGTCGCCGCCGCGCGCGAGCGCTCCGTCAGCCGTGAGCTGCTGGCCGGCGCGATGGCGTACGGCACCGCGCTCGCGTCGTTCAACGTGCAGGAGTTCGGTACCGAGCGCCTGGCGCGTCTTTCCTTCGATGAGGTTCATGCCCGCGTGGCCGAGCTTCACCGTTTCACACAGTTCGAAATGCCCTTAGTCAAGGAGACCGTCTGATGAGCAGCACGCAAACAAGGCTCGATTTCAAGGTCGCTGACCTTGCCCTGGCGGAGTTCGGACGCAAGGAGATCCGCCTGGCCGAGCACGAGATGCCGGGGTTGATGGCCACCCGGCGCGAGTACGCAGCCACGCAGCCGCTAGCGGGCGCGCGGATCATGGGGTCCCTGCACATGACGGTCCAGACGGCGGTGCTGATCGAGACGCTGGTTGCGCTCGGCGCTGAGGTTCGCTGGGCATCGTGCAACATCTTCTCAACCCAGGATCACGCGGCGGCGGCGGTGGTGGTCGGGCCGGACGGGACACCGGAGGACCCGCGTGGGGTCCCGGTGTTCGCCTGGAAGGGCGAGACGCTCGAGGAGTACTGGTGGTGCACCGAGCGGGCGATCACCGGCTTTGCCGAGGGGCCGAACATGATCCTCGACGACGGCGGTGACGCGACGCTCCTGGTTCACAGGGGTTGCGAGTACGAGCGGGCCGGGGCTGTCCCGGACCCGAGCGGTGCCGAGAGTGAGGAGCTCGCGGTCATCCTCGAGCTGCTGACCCGCTCGCTGACTGAGGACCCGCAGCGCTACACACGGATCGCGGCGGGGATCAGGGGGGTGACCGAGGAGACCACCACCGGCGTGCATCGCCTCTACCAGCTGGCCGAACAGGACGCGCTGCTGTTTGCGGCGATCAACGTCAACGACGCGGTCACCAAGAGCAAGTTCGACAACAAGTACGGCTGCCGACACTCGCTGATCGACGGGATCAACCGTGCCACCGACGTGCTGATTGGCGGCAAGGTCGCTGTCGTCTGCGGTTACGGCGACGTCGGCAAGGGCTGCGCCGAATCGCTCGCCGGGCAGGGTGCGCGCGTGATCGTGACCGAGATCGACCCGATCTGTGCACTGCAGGCCGCGATGGACGGCTATCAGGTCACCACGCTCGAGGATGTGCTCGAGACCGCCGACATCTTCGTGACCGCGACCGGCAACCGCGACGTGATCACCGCCGCGCACATGGGGCAGATGAAGCACCAGGCGATCGTCGGCAACATCGGCCACTTCGACAACGAGATCGACATGGCCGGTCTGGCCGCCGTTCCCGGCATCCAGCGCATCAACATCAAGCCACAGGTCGACGAATGGGTCTTCCCGGACGGTCACTCGATCATCGTGCTCTCAGAGGGCCGTCTGCTGAACCTCGGCAACGCGACCGGCCATCCGAGCTTCGTGATGTCAAACAGCTTCACAAACCAGGTGATCGCTCAGATCGAGCTCTACACCCAGCCGGGGCGCTACGAGCGCACGGTCTACACGCTCCCCAAGCACCTCGACGAGAAGGTTGCGCGTCTGCATCTCGACGCGCTGGGCGTCAAGCTCACCACCCTCAGCGAGTCGCAGGCGGCCTACCTGGGCATACCCGCAGAGGGCCCCTACAAGCCCGACCACTACCGCTACTGAGCGCTCGGGGCGGTCGGGCGGGCAACGGGTTCGGGGGGCGGCAATAGCCGCCCCCCGAAAGGCCCTGACCAACGTGCGGCGCCGCGTCAG
>JAJZID010000048.1 GCA_021810705.1 Actinomycetes bacterium | reverse complement strand
ACCATATGAGTGACCTCCTGACAGGGCCGCGGTTGCCACATACAATCGCTGCAAAAGCCCTGCTCAGGAGGACATTTAAGCCTCAGGCCCGGACGGAACCGCCCCTACCGTTCGGTGGATCCAGGCTCAGCCTGCCTGACCCTCTTTCTCAACGTCTCAGCCGGCAGACCCAGCTCAGCAGCGACCTGGCTGACAGGCCGACCAGACTCGATCGCCAAACGCACACCACGATCGATCAACTCCTGGGGATACTTCCTTCCTCTTGGCATAACGGCGACTTCCTTCCCGAGGGCCAAAACCCTCGCTCAAAAGTCTCCGTGAAACCCGGCCTGCCTCACCGACGCAGCCCGGTTCCTCGCCGAGATCAAAGACCTCCTCCAAGCACCCCTGCGACTCGCGCTCTGACCGGCCCATCGGTGTCGCCACTAGCGGCGGCCCCGGCGCTTTCACCCAGCATCTGCAGACCGTTCATGCGTGCAGGCTTGTCCGCAGTACCAGGCATCTCCACGTGTTTCGGGATCCCGCGTGAGGGTGGCCGGGCAACAGCGGCCAGTAGCAAGAGTGCCCGGTACGCTAACTGCGTTCGGGGAAACTGAACGTAGCCAATCGTGTCTGCGCGTCTGCCGGAACCATCCACCACGCGCCGACTTGGCGGATATCGACGCGCATGACGGCGACATCTAACGGCTCGCGAGTCCCGGGCGGGAACACCTTGGCGTCCGCGAGCGTCATGACCACGCGGGCGTTGTCAGCGATGACCGCCCGAGCGAGATCCTCGGGCATCTCGGACGGGGGGACGCGCTCTTCTCCGCAGAGTGCGTTATGTCGCTCGATCATGTCTCGCCGGGCCTTACGGTCCTCGTGCACGCGTCTGACATTCTCGCCGCTGACAGCATCCTTGAGATCCTCCCAGGCTTGCGTCTCAGACGAAGCCGTGGCGCTCATCTCCAGCAGCGTTAGGAGGTGCTCGTCAATGGTACGCGCCATCGCTTCGGGTGAAACGATCCTCCCCACGATGACTGCACCGTTGAGCACCAGCCCGACCACAGTGTCGATATCTGAATCCGCGAGGCTAGCCAGCTCGACGAGATAGCGATCGACTCTCTGGGCCGCGGCGATCGCAGCAAGGTCTACCTCCGCCGGAGTCAAACGAGGATCTGCCGACTCACCGGCCATCAGGCGGCCAAGCCAACTGCCAGGAGTGCCCTTGACGAGGCTCGCAGGCGTTCGGTATCTACGCACGGGCGCACGGGAATGACGACGAGGCCCGCTGCCTGACCCTCCGATACGAGTCCGTAAGCGGAGACCGTGAGGCCCATGCCCTCCGCGGTGTCATATGTGAAACTCCCGTCGCGGATCTGCAGATCAAGCCAAGCTTGGGGCGACATGGCCGCATCACGCTTAAATGCAGCGCTGCGGTCAGCGAGCGTTCCGTCGATGGTCTTCAGTCCGTTCGGTTGGATGCTGACGCCGTTCAGTTTGCGTTGGTAGGCGCAGAATGCGGGGCGCGGGATCAGTGTCTTGCGCTCGCTTCGCTTGATGGCACGGAGCTTTCCGTTACGAATGAGCTTCCGCACTCCGTCATCTGAGATTCCAAGCTCGGTAGCTGCCTGCTTCACGGTGAGATACGGACTCTGTGCGGCCATGATCCCATCATACACCGCTTAGTCTCGTTAGTCTCGTTACGCGTCGTCGCGGAACCAGTCCCCATAGTGCTCGGCTATCACCTCTTCGAGGTGCTGGAGCCAGGCATTTGGGTGCTTGAGCCGAGACGCGGGCAGGCGTACGTCGTTCGGCTCGCCCAGCGGGTGACGATGTATCCACAGCTCGCGCCTATGAGTTCTGTCCACGTCGAGCCTCTCGCCGCCTTCGTCTCCCTGACGGCCAACAATCTGGGCGTGCCAGCTCGCGGACACGAGAAAGCAGCCCTGCGCGTCAGTTCCCAGCTCAGGATCTCTACCAAGCTGCCATGCCTCGCGGATCTCGACGCTCACCGGCTCGACCGGAGCAAAGCCCGGACGGACGGCCCTGAGCACAAGCTCGTTTCGAGACCTCGGCCCCTGACGCGGTGGTTGCTCCTCGTAGCCGAAATCCTCGCAGAGCAAGCGGAACCAAAGGCGGTATCGGTCTGCGAGCACACTCTCGATCGACATGCACGCCGACGATACGCCCGGCCACGGATCCAACAGCTCCAGGACGGCGCGTAGTCCGCACTGTGCTGGTGTTCACGCCGGGAGCTGGAGGAACCACCTGGACTGCCCCGGTTGTGCGCCGAGTGGTCCGGTGGGTTCCGAAGCCATGTCCGACGCCCGAGCCATAACCTTCAACAAGGCCCTGTCACTTCGGGGGCTCGCCGTATGGATCAACCCGCAAAGAGCCGGGGGAGCGCAATCACCCTTTACGAGAAAACCATAGATTTTGTGCTTCGGTTGATCGCCGACCGTGGTCTCGGTCCTGGGGACCGCCTACCGAGCGAGGCCGAGATCGCGTCTATGGCGGGCGTCAGCATGGTGACGGTGCGCAGGGCGATGGGTGAGCTGGCTGCGGCCGGGACGCTCCAGCGAGTGCAGGGGCGGGGCACGTTTGTGCGTGAGACACGTATCGCTACGGAATCAACGATCACCGGTGGTCTGCGCAACACCTTGGCGCTGCAGGGGCGCAGTCTCGAGACGAGAACGATCTCTTTCGCCATCGAAAACGCCGACGCGGGCACTGTCGCGAATCTCGGCTTGCGTCGGGGTGCGGAGGTTTGGCGCCTGGTGCGGGTCAGGGACATCGACGGTGTTCCGGTGTTGCGTGAGACGGCGCGGATTCCGCGCATTCTCGCCCCTGACCTGGACGAGCGATTCGACCCGCGCGAGCAGTCGTTGTACGAAGTCCTGCGGAGTAGCTATGGGCTTTCGGAAGCGACCGAGGAGCAGAGCCTCATAGCCCGCTCGGTATCGCGCCTCGAGTCCGAGGATCTGCAGCTGTCGGCAACGGCGTTTGTGGTCGAGATTACTGGCGTCGCCACAACCGCGACCGGCATCCCTTTTGACTGCTTCCGGATGTGTTTCGTCCCGGATCGTTTCGTGTTCCGTCTGCGCTCGAGCCCCAAGGCTGACCCGGTGGGTGGCTGATACCGGTCGCACGCGACCGGCGCGCGGCTATCGCGCGGGCAGCAGGGCTTGCTCAGCGACCACCGTGAAGTCTGGATGATCGAGCAGGTGGGTGACGGGGCTTGCTTCGATGCGAGCACCTGCGCACAGTGCCGCGATTGCCTTGGCCTTGGTTGGCCCCGAGGCAATTAGGAGCACGCTCCGGGCCGCTAACAGGTCGGCCAGCCCGATCGTCACTGCGGTCGACGGCAACAGAGAGGTGTCCACACCGGGGAAGTTTGCCTGGAGGGTGTCCTCAGACAGCAGGATCGGGTGGGTGCGCTGATCGTCAGTTGCCCCGGGCTCGTTGAAGCCGACATGTCCGTTACCACCCACACCGAGGATTGCGAGGTCGATGCCGCCTGCATCGTCGAGCAGCCGGTCGTAGTTGGCGCAGATTTCGGCTGTGTTCGTCTGTGACGGTTCGATGGTGTGAACCGTGGTGCTGGCGTTGAAGACCAGCGAGCCGAGGTGTTCGCGCAGGAATGCTTGGAAGCTTCCGGTGGGGTATCCCGGCAGGTCGAGATACTCGTCGAGCATGAAGACCGTGGCCTGGTCGAGGTCAAAGCGGCCGGCCGCGGCTTCGGATCGGAGTCGGCGGTAGAGGCCGATCGGGGTCCGTCCTGTGGGAGTGGTCAGCACGAGATCAGACTGCTCGGCGACGTGTCGAATCACCAGATCAGCCGCGATCTCGGCGAGATGGTTGTCGTCGGTGGCGGGGATCAGCCTCATACCGACGGAAGGGCTCTCAGGCCCGGTTCAAGCGAGAGGTAGCGCGCGGCGCGAGCCGCTGCCGAGTTCGTGTAGGCGTCACTCAAACGCGGCAGCGTGGCGACTTCCTCAAGCTCACAGCTCGTCTCGATGCCGAGCGCCTGAAAGCCGAGCAGGGCGGCGCCGAGAACCGACGGGTCGGACGCTGCCAGAACCTGCACCGGTCCTGGCCATACCGCGTCGAGGATCGCATGGCGAAGGTTGGTGCTGCCCGGTGCCCCAACCGCGATCACAGGCCTTTGCTCACCGGTGTCCAGGCGGCGCAGGCAGCGGAGGGTCTCAAAGGCGATGCCCTCGTTCAGTGCGAGCGCCAGCTCGGCTGCCGTGGTTGACAGGCTGACACCGGCGATCGTCCCCATCAGGTCTTCACGCCACAGCGCCCCCTGCTCACCGCCGGCCAGGTATGGAAAGAACAGGACGGCGCTGTCCTGTGGACAGCGCACGTTCAGCGCGAGCCGCTCGAGTCCCAGGGGATCACCTCCTGTGATTCCCGCCAGCCACGCAAGCGAGGAGCCGGTGGCCAGCAGATCCATCTCGACCGCCGCCTGTCTGCGATCAGTGAGCGGGGTGACCAGCAGGTCCGTTGGCCTGGCCGCGTGGTCCTCGAGCTGGGCCAGGATCACGGTCGAGGAGCCCTCGCTCACGGAAACGGCTTTCGGTGCCAGCGCCGTCAGATAGTGGTGGGCGCAAACCGAGTCCGCAGCGCCGAGCACGACTGGCGTGCCGGGCGCCACTCCGTCGATCACTCCGGGCACCAGGCGGCCGCTGGTCCGCGAGCTGGCGAGCGCTGGAAGCCGGTCGCGCTCGATTCCCCAGAGTGCGAGCAGCTCATCACTCCAGTTGCCGGCATCAAAGTCGTAACAGCCGTAGCCTGATGCGGTGGACGGCTCGGTGAGCAGCGTGCCCGTGAGCACCGCAAAGAGATAGTCCTTGGCTGACAACAGCACCTGTGCCGGCGGCTCGTCACGCTCGGCCCGGTGCAGCTCCATCGGGATCAGGTAGCGACCGTCGATCGGTGCGCCTGAGATCTCGCTGACGCGCCGGCGCTGAACTGGCGTCAGGCGCCGATCCACTAGGCTGTCGGCGCGCGAGTCCTGCCAGGTAATTGCTTGTCCACGGGCTGTTCCAGACGAGGTAGCCGGCACGAGCGTCGGCAGCTGGCCCGTTAGGGCAACCGCCACAAGATCCGGTTGTTTAGCAAGGCTGAGCCTGTCGCAGGCTTTTGCCAGTGCGTCCAGCCAGTCAGCTGGGTCCTGCTCGGCTTGCCCTGGTCTGAGTGTGGTGGTGGGGTATGGGGCGGTGCTCTTGCCCCAAACCCTGAGACTCGGGTCTATGAGCGCAACCTTGACGCTGGAGGTGCCGAGATCGATCGCCAGCACCAGGGCCTCGGCCGTTTGGTGGACCGTGCTCTTAAGCACGGGCATGGGAGCGGGCGACAACGGCTGCCAGGCTCTCCTCCGCACGATCGAGTGTGGCGTCGATGTCAGCGTCGGTGTGGGCGAAGGACACGAAGATGTTTTCTAGGTGGCCTGGGTGAAAAAGGACGCCTCGGTCGAGCATCTCTTCCCACCAGATCCGGAACACATCTGGTCTGCTGTGGCGGGCGGCGTCGCGGTAGTTGCGGATCTCGGTGTCAGTGAACCACACCTGGTATACGGGTCCGACACCGACGACGCGGCCCTCGATTGACCTGTCGGCAAGCAGCTGGGCGAGACCGCTGCGAAGCCGGTCTGAGATCCGGTAAAGGTCAGGGTAGGATGCATCTGCTCGCAGCCAGCGGATCGCCTCGTACGCGGAGGCGACTGCGATTGTGTTGCCTGAGTAGGTGCCGGCGATGGACACGACACCGTCGGCGGCCAGCTCCATGATGTCGCGTCGGCCACCGATGCAGGCCACCGGAAATCCGCCACCGATCCCCTTGGCGATAGTGGTTATGTCGGGGGTTACGCCGTAAAGTTCTTGGGCGCCGCCGAGCGCTACGCGGAAGCCTGTGATGACCTCGTCGAAGATGAGCAGCGCGCCGTAGCGCTCGGTTATCTCGCGCAGCCCCTCGAGGTATCCAGGCTCAGGAAGGATGCAGCCGGTGTTGCACATGATCGGCTCGGTGATGATCGCGGCTATGTCCTCGTGGTGGCGGGCAAAGATGTCCTCGAGCATGGCGAGGTCGTTCCACTGGGCGATGATCAGCGACTCGGACATCTCCATGGGCACTCCGGGGCCCTGAGGCAGGGCGACTGGGTGTGTGTCGCTGCCGGCCTTGGACAGATCGGGGTGCTTGGACCAGTAGATCGCGTCTGAGAAGCCGTGGTATTGGCCCTCGAAACGGACGATCTTGCTCCTGCCCGTAAAGGCGCGTGCGAGGCGCAGGCTGTAGAGCACGGCCTCGGTACCGCTGTTGACAAGCCGTACGCTCTCGATGCCCGGCACGGCTGCGGCGATATCACGCGCGAGCTCGATCTCGAGTTCCGAAGGCAGCGCGAACACGGTGCCCACGTCCGTGATCCGGCGCTTTACAGCTTCGGTAACTGACGCGGGACGGTGACCGAGGAGCATCGGCCCGAGGCCCAAGAGATAGTCGATGTAGTCATTGCCGTCTACGTCGACGACATGGCTGCCGACCCCCCGTTCGACGAAGATCGGGTGAGGATCCCAGCCGGAGAAACGGGCCCGGGCCGTGCTGTTGACCCCTCCGGGAATCACCTCGCGCGCTTTGCGGTACAGCTCGGCCGAGCGCGCGTAGCGCTCGGGATGACGGAACGAGGGGCTCATGTGATCTCCATTGTGCAACAAGTCATTATGAGGTTATAATAATATGATAGGCGCATCGTAGCGCCCAGGCGTGGAGGGGCAGTTGTCCGATATCGACGGATCACCAGAAGTGGAAGCCGACCTCAAGCAGAACGCGCTCGGCTTGGGCGACACGGTCGTGCTCGCGATGGCCAGCTCAGGGCCGACCCAGAGCATCGCGGCCAGCATTGCGGCTCTGCTCATAGCGGTCAGATACGCTGGCTTCCTGCCAATCGCGGTGTGTTTCGTGCCAATGCTCGGCATAGCGATCGGCTACCAGCGGCTCAACGCCTGGCGACCCAGCGCCGGGGCGACCTACTCATGGGTTGGCCGGGTCATCAACCCTCACGCAGGCTTCTTCTCCGGCTGGATCATGCTCATGTACTACACGGTCGGCACCGTGAGCCTGACGCCGATCCTCGGGTCCTACACGCTCTCGTTCTTCTCCAATGCGGCCGCCGGAAACAAGTTCGCAGCGGCCGCGGTCGGCACGGCGCTCGACATCCTCGTCCTGGTCGTCGCTGCACTTGGCGTCAAGCTCTCGGCCCGCTTTCAGTGGGGCTGGGCGTTGTTTGAATACGCGTGCCTGCTCGCCTTCTCGGTGGCGGCTATCGCACTGATCTACACCAACGGCCTCCAGCACACAGTGAAAGTAGCCGGATCGTGGTTCACGATCTCCGGAGCGGGCGGCTTTCACGCTCTGATCGGCGGCCTGGTGATAGCGATATTCCTCTACTCCGGCTGGGACACGGCCGCCTACGTTGGTGAAGAGGTCAAGGGCCGCCAGGCCGGCCGTGCGGCGCTGGCCAGCGTGGTCCTGCTGTTTGTCGTCTACAGCATCGGCGTGGTGGCGCTGCAGGGAGTCGCACCCAACGCGGCCATGCAAGCCCACGCCAGCGACGCGCTCGCCTTTGCTGGCCAGCGCATCGCCGGTGGCGTAGGCAAAAACCTGATGATCGTCGCTGTCCTTGGAGGCACACTCGCGTCGCTGCAAGCGGCGATCGTCTCCGCCGCCCGCATCTCATTTGCGATGGGACGTGATCAAGTGTTCCCGACCTGGTTCGCGCAGGTGAGCCCACGCTACCGCACACCCATGAACGCAACGATCCTACTTGGACTGCTCAACGTCGTGTTCCTTTGGGGCTCAACCCTCGTCGGGCCGATCTCCACTGCCCTGGCGGACATAGTCAGCACACTCGGCCTCATGGCCGCGATGTTCTACCTCCTAACAGCCGGCACCGCAATCTGGTGCTACCGGCGGTCAATAGCATCAAGCGCCGGGTCGTTCTTTCTAGGCGGGGTGCTGCCCGCGTTCGGGGCCGCCTTCATGCTCTTTGTGATCGTCTACGAACTAGCCACCAACGCGCTCAACGGCGTCGAGATCGCCTTCGGCTTCGGGACCGCCGCCCTCGGGCTCGTGCTGTCACTCATCTCCTCGCGGGTCGGCCGGGGGACCTTCTACACCGATCCGACAACCAGCCACGGCGAGACCGCGGAGCTCGAACTGGCAGGATGACCTTGTGGCAGCGCTCCCGGGTCGCGACCAAGGAGCCGACCCGTAGCTGCGCCCGTAGCCGTGAAAGCTGCTGCTAAGACGCCCAGCACCCGCGACTGACATTCGAGTTCCCCGACCTGCGTGGCTGCGCTCATAGCTCGTGACCGAGTGTGCGGTCTCGTGTCAGCACTTCTGTCTCGCGCTCCAGTCCGTCTGGCACGGCTGCGGCGCGTCCAGGCCAAACACGCGGCGGTTCGCGCTCGAGCTCACGCTCGGTGCTGCTGGCCGGTACGGACGGCTGCCTAGCCGTGTCGAGCGCACGACGGCCGCGCTCGCTGCTGCGCTCTTGTGGATCGTGGTCCAGCAAGGCGCGATCGCGCTCCGGCTCACGGTCGCGGCCTGTCGGTGGCAGTACGTCCCACTTTGCGTGCCTCGACCATGTTCGGTTCGGTTCGTGTTCGATCTCGTCGCGCCTGACCGACACGGTCCTCTCACGGTCTGCTTCAAGCTCGACGCTTGCTGTCACGTTGGTTTCGTGTGCGAGGGGGGTGTCGATCGACGGGACCTCTGGCTCGGTTTGGCTGACCCGTTCAGCAAGCCGCGCCAGCGGATCCGCGGCCGCTGAGGGCTCGTGGTTGTCGACAGCGTGGTAGATGTGTGTTTGCTGGCGTGCCCGGGTGAGCGCCACATACGTCCCTTCCCGGGTCGCCTGGTCGGTGATGATCACGTGCGTGGTGTCGTTGGTGTGGCCCTGGGCGGGGAACGGGTGCTGCACATACGCCAGCCGCAGATCTGCTTGCTCGACCTGCTCTCGGTCGAGCCTGACGCGGGCCCCGTCAGCGAGCCGTAGCTCAACCTCGCGCCGCTCAGCGTCAACTGCGGTGACGGTTGCGTTGGTGCCGTTACGTAGCGGGCCGTGTTGGGGGTGGTTGATCGTGTGCCGGACCTGGATCTCGTCGCCCTCGTGTAGCTCATATGGCCTGCCAGGGATCTCAAGCCCGTGCTCGCCGAGCTGGCGGTGTTGCTTGCGGATCGCCTGCGCACGGGAGTTCAGCTCATCCAAGTGCTCGTTTGAGGTCTGCGCGACCACCAAGGTGCGCTTGCCGCTGGCGCGGTCCTGGTGCGCGGCCTCGAGTGCCCGGTCCTCCACCCGGCGCTGGTTCTCTGCTTGATGGATCCGGTCGCGGGCGGCGTAGGTGCGGATCGCCAGCTCGGTCTCGCCTTTGCGAAACAGCGTTTGGCTGTGACGGTCACCAGGATCCTGGGCGCGCTGGTTGACCGTCAACGCCACCAGAGCGTCTGTCTGCCGGGACATGTTCTCGATCCGGTCCCAGAGCCCGCCGGCACCGACCGGCTGGTTCTGTTGCGGATCCCCAACAGCAACCAGGCGGGCACCGGATGTTTCGACGGCGTGCAGCAGTCGAAGCTGCTCACGTGTGGACGCGAGGGCGGCCTCATCATGGATCACCGTGGTGTCCGGCCCAAGCTCGACACGGCCGTGGTTCAGGGCGGCATGCAACCCGGCGGTCGAGAACGCCATGCACACAACACCGTGCTGTTGCAACTCGGTGGCGAGTCGTTCGGCGGCTGCGGCGGCGGTGCTTGTCACAACGATCTGTCGGCCCGCGTTCTGGTGGGCGCGGGCGATGCCGGTCAGGGTCGTGCTCTTCCCCGTGCCGGCATGCCCCACGATCACCACCAGCGGGTGCTCACCGCAAGCAAGCTGGATGGCCTGGCGCTGCTCACCGGACAGGCGTCCGCCATGGGTGGCGAGCTCTTGATCAAGCCGCCCCGTCTCACGCACCGCCACGTCGTGCGGGATTGGCTCAAGCGTGGTGGCGGCGAGTTTTTTCGTGATCGCGATCACCGCACGCTCATACCCCCGATGGTCCTTGGTCGTGCCGCTCCCGTCCGCCAACAACAGAATCTCACCACTGGCTCTGAGCGCCCGCAGCTGATCCAAGGCCACGAGGATCGGGGTGCCAGCGGACTGCTCCAAAGCCGCGGCTCGTGCCTCCCGGGCGGCGAACGTGGAGTCAAACTCGGTGAGCGCGACCAGCACCTCCTCGGGGCTTGCAGCCTCAAGCAGGGTCTTGGGTGCGAGGCGCAAAAGCTCGAGGCGTTCGCGGCTGATCCGGTGCCGGATCGCTTCACGCTGCCATTCGCTGTCGAGGTCCTGGGTGGTGGCCGGCACCTTCGCGCTGCGCGTCAGGGTGCCCATCAGCCGGTCCTGTTTCGGTGGCAGCTGCCCGGTCGCATGCAACCGCTCAAGCTCAACCATCGCCTCCTCCGCTTCTGGGCCACCCTCGGAGATCAGCGTCTGCAGCGCACGCTCCTGCGCGGTGAGCCGCGCACGGATCGCGGCCCTGACCTGGTGGTGCCGACTCGACCAGCGGTCAAGCAGGCTCTGCGGGATGCTGTCTATCTCGAAGTACCGGCCGCCACGTCCGGTGCCACGGGTGATCTGAAACCCGAGTTGGACAGCCCCCGTTTGTCGGTCCACCACGAGTGAGAGTGTGGGTGGATGTGACGGCCGGGAAGTTAGCGTGACCGGCGGACAGACAGCTTGGGGTTGCTGCCGCGGCCAGTGTCGCTGAGGCGGGAGCGCAGCGAGCGCCGAAGCGGCACTGGCCGCGGGCGCGTCGCCGTCCCGGCCTGGTGGCCGGGGTGCTGCTCATGCCGTGAGC
>JAJZID010000047.1 GCA_021810705.1 Actinomycetes bacterium | reverse complement strand
ATCGCCAAGCACCAGGTGCGCGACTTTTCCAACATTGCCGTCACTGTGCATCCGGCCTGCCACTACTACAAGCTTGTCGAGGGCGATGCCATCTACGACCCCGAGGTGTATGGCGGCCAACGGACAGCGATCGTGTCGGAGGTCGCCCAGGCGCTCGGCGCCGAGGTCCGTGACTACTCAACCTGGTTTGACTGCTGTGGCTTTGGGTTCCGTCACATTCTGGTCTCGCGTGACTTCACCCGCTCGTTCGCCACGCAGCGCAAGATCAAGCGCATGAAGGAGGAGGCTGATCCTGACGTCACGCTGACTCACGACACCGGTTGCGTGACGACGCTGGATAAGAGCCAGTTCGCCGCCAAGGCCCAGGATCCCAACTTTGCGACGATCCCGGTGATGTCAGAGGCACAGTTCGCGGCGCTGGCGATGGGCGCGCACCCCTACCTCGTTTGTCAGCTGCATTGGCACGCCGCTGACTACAAGCCGCTGCTCGAAAAGATGGGCATCGACCATGAGAAGGCATGGTCCGAGTTTGAGGAGGCAACGGCCCGGCTTGAACGCGGCGAGCAGCAGTACCTGACATGGGAGGACGCGGATGTCTGACAGAGTCGTTGTGATCGGCGGCGGGCCGGGCGGCATCGAGGCAGCCCGGCAGGTTGCCGACCTGGGGCTGCCGGCGCTGGTGGTCGAGCAGCGCGAGCGCCTCGGTGGGACGCCGATCTTCGCCAATTACGCCGCGCTGACGCCCTACTTCGCCAACGCCGAGGAGGCGATGGACGGGATGATCGCCGAACTGGCCCAGCGACGACGTGCTGAGGTCCGCACCTCCACGACGGTCACCGGGCTGAGCGGCGAGGCCGGCGCATTCACACTGGAGCTGTCCACCGGCGAGCGCGTCGACGCCGGCGCGGTGATCGTGGCGACCGGCTTTGATCACTTCGACCCAGGTCGCGAGCGCCAGATCTACAACTACTACCAGTACCCGGACGTACTCACGCTGCAGGACCTCGAGGCGCAGCTGAAGGAGCACACGGTGGTGGTTCCGTCCACCGGCAGGGCACCCGAGAGCATCTGTTGGGTTCAGTGCGTCGGCTCCCGCGATCGCAACATCGGCAATGAGTGGTGCTCGAAGGTCTGTTGCGGAATCGCATCCAAGCAGGCGATCGAGGTCCGCAAACTCTCACCTGAAACCCGGGCCTACATCTTCTACATCGACATGCGGATGTACGGGTACTGGGAGACACAGCTCTACTGGCCGGCTCAGGAGCAGTACCACGTCCAGTACATCAAGGGCATCATCACCGAGGTGCTTGAGCGCGGAGACCGGCTCGTTGTGCGAGGCGAGGACACCACGATGGGCAGGCCGCTGGAGGTACCGATGGACATGGTCATCCTCTCGGTCGGCATGGAGCCGTCCGCCGGCACCAAGGCGATGGGCGACATCCTGGGGATCGAGCGCAACCGCCATGGCTTCATCGAGGTCATCAACCCGCCGCTCGACACCGTGACCACGAGCCGGCCTGGCATCTTCGCATGCGGCGCCGCGCTCGGCCCGGCCGACCTCGAGGACACCATCTCGTCCGCCGGCGCCGCAGCCGGCAAGGCGGTGGCGCTGGTGCGCCGAGACAACTTAGCGGTCGCCTGAGATGGCCGGAGGCGCGGGACCGGTAGCGGTCGGGGAAATCCCAGAGGTTGACGTTCCCACGGCCAAGGAGCTGATCGAGCAGATCCATGAGCACATCAGTGTCTCGACGCTCGCCGTTATCGTCGGCGAGCTCGAGGCCAAGGTCACAGCGATGCGGCCGCTCCTCGAGCCTTTGACGCTGAGTTCCGCCAGCCTACGCCAGGCGCTCCAGTGGACGTTCGTTGGACGCCGGCGGAGCAGCGCCGTCCTGGGCCCCCGCTCGGACGCCGAGCTCTCCAGTTGGGTTTCAGATCTGTTTGACAGCTCCGCGCCGCTTGCCGAGCGCTTCGATCGCTTCTGTGCGGCCGCCGGCCCGCTGGCCGGCGGCCAGGCGGCTGAACTGGCCTCTGAGCTGCTCCACTTCAGCGCGCCGGATCGCCATTGGCTGTGGTCGCGTTGGATGTGGAGCAACGCGAGCCGCACCGGTGCGCTGCCGCTCTTGATCGGAGAGCAGTTCGAGCTCGATGGCGGATCGCTCGGCGCGACCTATGAACGGGTTGGCCGAGCGTACGCGATGCTCGACGGCTCGCCCGAGGCCTCGGCGTTCCGCCCTGCTGGCGGTGGCAGTCTCGGTACCGACCTGCTGCTCGCCTGCACCTACGCGGTCTACATGCGCACCGTGCTCGGCCTCAAGATGACCCAGGAATTCAATGCGCTCGTGCCGGCGATGCCGCAACTCGTGCGCCGTCTCCTGGGGGTCCACTACAAAGCGCTCCAGGAGGTTGCATAGCCCATGCCCGTCGGAGGTCAGAAGCAGGTGCCGGTCGTCAGAGAACTTGCCTCGGCCGTGCTGGACGGTGTGGAACTCTCCGCCGAGTGGAACCGTCAGTTCGAGACGCGGGTGATCGAGGACTACGACTGCGCGCCCCTGTTTGAGATCGCCGCGCTCGCCGAGGCCGAGTCGATCGAGTGGTGTTACGGATGTGGGCGCTGCGTGCCTGTCTGCCCGGTCGACGTGGTCGGCGAGTACGGCCCACGCAAGGTGCACCGCAAGCTGCAGACTGGCATCGACCTGCTCGACGATCCTGACCTCTGGCTGTGCACCACCTGCGGCAACTGCCTGCGGGTCTGTCCCAAGCAGGTCGACATGATCAAGATCATGCCTGCCGCCCGCGAGGCGGCGATGACACAGGGCAAGGAGGTCCCGGCAGAGCTGCAGGGGGTGTTCGAAGCGACCTTCAAGTACGGCAACGCGCTGGGTCAGTCGCCGCGCAAGCGCGCCGCTTGGACAAAGGGCGCAGGGGTCCCGGTGCGCGACCTCACCAGGGAGCCGGGGCCGGTTGAGTATCTGCTCTACGTCGAAGACTATTGGGCCTACCACCCCCGCGGAAACGACGCCGCCCAGGCGTTTGCGCGGGTCATGCACCGGCTGGGCATCGACTACGGGATTCTCGGTCACGAGGAGAAGACGCTCGGTGACTCGCAGCGTCTGGCGGGTGAGAAGGGCCTGTTTGAGATGCTGATGGAGCAGGTGGTGGAGACGCTGGACCGGTTCGAGTTCGGCGCGATTGTCACACCCGACCCCCACGGCTTCAACGCGCTGACGAAGATCTATCCAAAGTACGGCCACGAGTTCAACGTGCTCCACTACACGCAGCTCCTGGCGCCACGTATCGGTGAGCTGGAATTCACCACACCGCTTGATATGCGGGTCACCTTTCACGACCCGTGCTACCTCGGCCGCCACAACGGGGAGTACGACGCGCCGCGCCAGATCCTCGAGGCATTGCCGGGGTTGGAGCTGGTCGAGATGATGCGCTGCCGCGAGAACGGCTACTGCTGTGGCGGCGGCGGCGGCGGGATGTGGCTCGACGGCCACACCGTCAACCACACCAGTGAGCGCCTCTCTGAGCGGCGCGTGCGCGAGGCGGCGGAGACCGGCGCCAACGTGCTCGCCGTCTGCTGTCCCTATGAGGTGTCCCGCTTCGAGGACGGGGTCAAGTCGACCGGACTCGATGGTCAGCTCAGGGTCCGGGATCTGGCCGAGCTGGTGGATCAGGCCCTCGGCGGGCCGGGGGCGGTCAGCTGAGCGTGGCGCAGGCAACGTTGCGTGTGATCGATGCGGGTGCCGTGGGCGCGGAGCGCTCTCAGGCGCTCTGGCATGGGCTCGCCGACGCGATGGGGCAGGCCGACGCACCTGTGCTGTCGTTCTGCCGCCCCGCCGAGCCCTACGTCGGGATCGGATATCACCGGCGCCTGGATGAGCTCGACTGTGGTGCATGCGCGCGGCTGGGCCTGCCGATTCTGCGTCGCCAGATCGGTGGTGGACCGGTCTACCTCGACTCCAACCAGCTGTTCTTCCAGCTGACGCTGCCCGCGGCCTCGGCGCCGGCTGGTGTCCTTCGCCTGTACGGCGAGCTCCTGGGACCGGCGGTCCAGGCGCTGCGCGCCCTGGGCGTCGACGCGGCTCTGGCGGGAGTCAATGACATCGTGGCCGGCGGCCGCAAGGTCTCGGGCACCGGCGCGGGGCAGATCGGTGACGCAGTGACGGTCGTCGGCAACGTGATGTTCGCCTTTGACCATGAGCGGATGAGCGAGGTGCTCGCATTCCCAGATGAGGCGATGCGGGCTGACTTCCTGCGCCTGCTGCGCGAGAACCTCGGAACGCTCCCCGACCTCGACGCCGCGGCCCTGAAGCAGAGCCTGGTGAGCGCCTACGCAGAGGCACTGGGGCGCGAGCCGGTCTGGGACGCGCCGCGGGCGGATGAGCTGGGGGCGATCAAGCGGTGGGAGGAGCGGCTGCGCGACCTGACCTGGCTCGAGGGGCCGGCGCTGGCGGCGACCCCCGGTCGTCAGGTGAAGGTCCGTGCCGGCACGTGGCTCTACGACGGCGAGTCGGAGGGCCTGCACGTCCGTGTACGGGTGCAGGAGGGACTCATAGCCGAAGCCCAGGTTACGGCCCCCTGGCTGAACGGCGCCGCTGCAGGACTTGCGCGTGCTCTCGTCGGGGTGGCTGCGCGACCGCACAGCGTGGCCGCGAGTATGGATCGATTCGAACACGAGGGGGAGCGTGTGCTCGCTGCGCTCGCTCCCGGATTGGTGGTGCGGTGATGATCACGGTGGCCGGCTACAACGTCGATGAAGGGCTCGAATACGATCCCGATTACAACCTCTGGGTGGAACGGCGCGGCGCGGGTGTGGTGCGTGTTGGCTACGATCCGCTGGGAGCCGAGACGGTTGGTGACATCGTGGCCGTCGCGCTGGCGGTCCCTGGCCAGGCTCTAGTTCGAGGGTCGGCGCTCGCCACCATCGAGGCCGCCAAGTTCGTTGGCCCGCTGCCGGCTCCGGTCGCCGGGAACGTCAGGGTCGTCAACGAGTCGCTGGCGCGTAATCCCGGAGCTATCAACTCCGATCCATTCGGCAGCTGGATAGCCGAGATCGACGGTGTCACCGACGACGCGCTCTCCCATCTGATCGCTGGTGCGGAGGCGATCCGGAGTTGGTTTAGCGCCGCCGCCGAGCGCTTCCGCCTGCAGGGGGTGATCGCCGAGTGACTGTCGGCACCGATTTGGCGGACGGCATGCGCGTCCGCTTGGAACGTTTCGGTAATGAGATCCAGTTCTACGCTCCGGGGCTCAAGCGGTGGCAGTCGAGTGAGTGGACACCCGAGCGCGCCAATCGCTTCCTGCCCGTGTCGGTGACCGGCACGGCGTGTGCGTTGCAGTGCGAACACTGCAAGACCAAGGTGCTCGAGGGTATGGTGACGCTCGGTGACGGCCGGGATCTGTTCGCCACCGCCGAGCGCCTGAAGGCCCAGGGCACCGACGGGCTCCTGGTCTCAGGTGGTTCGCAACGCCATGGCGGTGTCCCGCTCAAGCCACACTTCGACGCGATGCGTCGCGTGCGCGAGGAGCTCGGTATGCGCGTGGTCGTCCATTCCGGTGTCGTTTCGCCCGATCTGGCTGCGGGGCTGGCTGATGCCGGCGTCGACGGCGTGATGCTCGACATCATCGGCAGCGAGCAGACGATCCGCGACGTCTACCACCTCGATCTCACGCCGGCCGACTTTGATCGGTCGCTCGCGGTCCTGGCCGAGCGGGGCCTGAGGATCATCCCTCACATTGTCCTCGGCCTTCACTATGGCAAGTTCGTCGGCGAGTGGGAGGCGCTTGAGATGATCGCGTGCCATCCGGTCTCGACGCTGATCCTGGTGGTTCTGACGCCACTGGTGGGAACCCCGATGGAGCACATTCCTCCGCCGCCGGTGGGTGAGGTGACCGACTTCTTCGCGCTTGCACGCGCGCGCATGGCCGACACGAGGATCAACCTCGGATGCGGGCGTCCCATGGGCGAGATGAAGGTCGCACTCGACCGAGCAGCGATCGACCACGGTCTGAACGGGATCGCCTACCCGGCCGAGGGTATGGTCGCCTATGCCCGCGACCGTGGTCTCGAACCGGCCTTCCACGAGTACTGCTGTTCGCTGACCTGGGCCGAGCTTTGAGCAGCTGGCGCCTGATCACCGATGACGGCGTCGGCGCCGCCGACGGGCTCGCCGCCGACGAGGCGCTGATGCTGCACCACGGCCGCGATCAGACGGCCGCCTCCGAGGCGGTCATGCGGCTCTACACATACCGGCCTCACGTGGCGCTGGTCGGCCGCTACCAGGTGCTTGACGCGGAGGTCAACCGGACTGCCTGCCAGGATCGCGGCATCGGTGTCGGCCGCCGTCCCACCGGTGGTGGCGCGATCATCATGGGACCGGGTCAGCTCGGTGTCGCCGTCTGTACCCGAGCCCCAGCCGATCTCGGGCCGCGTCAGCTACTACGCCAGTACGCCAGTGGGATCGTGGCTGGTCTCGCCCGCCTCGGCGTGAGTGCGAGCTTCCGGGGTAAGAACGACATCGAGGTGGGTGGACGCAAGATCGCCGGACTCGGTCTCTACGTCGATGACCGCGGAGCGCTGCTCTTTCACGCCAGCGTGCTGGCTGACCTCGATGTCGAGCTGATGCTCGAGCTGCTGCACATCCCGGGTGCAAAACTCGAAGACAAGGGCGTTGCCAGGGTGCATGAGCGCATCACCACGGTGAGCGCCGAGACCGGCCGCAGCGTCGACGCCGCTGCACTGCGTGGCGCCGTCTGCGACGGGTTCTCAGAGCAGCTTGGTGTCACACTTTGCGAGTCCGCGCTCGACGAGGCCGAGCGCGACCGAGCAGCCGAGTTGGAGCGCGAACGTTACGCAGCGCCAACCTGGATAGCGGGGCGGGTGCCGACCGGCGACAGCCATGGCACCGCCGTTGTCAAGACTGGACTTGGGCTGATCCGGGCCTACGCGGGCGTGCAGGACAGCTCGCTCTCCTCGGTGATGCTGGCCGGTGACTTCTCCGTCATGCCCGAGGAGCTCACGCGGATCGAGGCGGCGCTGCGCTGGAGTCGCGCAGACCCCGAGCGGATCGCTGCGATCGTGGCTGACGAGCTTGCCGGCAGCACCGTGGAGATCGACCCTGAGGTGCTCGCTGGGGTTGTGTGGGGCGCGGCCGAGCGTGCGCTCGAGCGCGCCGGCGGAGCCGTCCCGGTTCGAACCGGCGGATCGTGTTACTTCCCGGCCGTGGTGCCGGCAACCGAGGCAAGCGAGGTTCTGCAGTGAGCGCCAGTACCGTTGCACTTCCCGGGGCTTCACAGATCGATCACCAGAGCCCCGAATGGGTTCGCATCTCCTATGCGAGCGCACTCGCGCTGCGCTTCAGGTCGGGCCGCTTCACGCAACCGTTTGACTTTGGCGGCATCAACCTGTTGCTCTCCTACGACCGCGGCTGCCTGTCGGATTGCGGCTACTGTGGCCTGGCCAGAAACCGACCGGGCGACTATGAGGAGAAGTCGTTCATCCGTGTCGACTGGCCCCTGGTGGAGACCGACGAGCTGGTCCGCCGCCTCGTCCGCCACGAGGACAAGCTGACCAGGCTGTGCATCTCCATGGTCACTCACGGCCGCGCCTACCCCGACACGCTGGACATTGCCGGGCGCATCACCCGCAGCGTGGCCGCGCCGCTGTCGCTGCTGGTAGCGCCGCCAACCTTGAACGAGGCACGTCTTCAAGCGTTCCATGACGCCGGCGCCGACATGATCGGGATCGGCCTTGACGCGGTGACCGAGGATCTCTTCCGATCGCTGCGCAGCGATGTGCCGAAGGGCGGCCTGAAGTGGAGCCACTACTGGCGGATCGTGGACGCGGCGCGAGCGATCTTTGGTGCTTGGAAGGTGAACTGCCACACCCTGGTCGGGCTGGGCGAGAACGACGCCGATCTGATGGGGATATTCACCCGGCTGCTGGACCGCCAGATCTTTTCCTACCTGTTCTGCTTCAACCCGGAGCCGGACTCGCGCATGGGCGCGCTGCCCAAGACGCCGCTGCGACGGTGGCGACGCATCCAGCTTGCCAAGTTCCTGCTCGAGGAGCGTGGGATAGCGCCGGAGCAGTTCCGCTACGACGACGCTGGTGCACTCGTGCGGATCCACGCACCACGGGCACTGGTGGAGGCGGTCGTGGCTGACGGTCATGCGTTCATGACCAACGGCTGCCCGTCATCCGGTGGCGAGCCCGGCTGTACCCGGCCAATGGGCAGCTGGCGGCCGACCGAGCCCCCACGCGACTTCCCGTGGCGGCCGCGCGGTGTCGAGTTAGACGACATCCGAGCCGCGCTCGAGCTCGACAGTCTGGTCAGCCCCGGCCCCGGACCAAGCCGTCCGCCAGAGCTTTGCGCACCGCCGGCGGCGGGGCGGGTAACCGAATAAGGAGAGATGGGCATGAAGATCCTTGTCCCCCTGAAACAGACGGTCGACCTCGTGGAGGAGCTGGAGCTCAACGACGACGGCACCGACGTTGAGCGCGAGTACCTCACGTTCAAACTCAACGAGTGGGATGAGCAGGCGCTCGAAGAGGCGCTGCTGATCAAGGACGCCGTCGGTGCCGAGGTGACGGTGGTCGCGCTCGACGAGCCGGACGCCGACCAGAGTCTGTACGGTGCGCGCGCCAAGGGGGCGGATCGGGCTGTGAAGCTGACCGGAGATTTCGCCGCCGGCGTTTCGAGCCATGCCCGCGCCGCGATCCTCGCGAGGTTCCTGGAGTCGCAGGGCTTTGATCTTGTCTTGATCGGCGTTCAGACGCCTGAGGATCTGGACGGCCAGACGGGCGTGATCCTGGCCGGAATGCTGGGGCTGCCGCACGCATCGGTCGCGGTGGCGGTCGAACCTGAGGGCGACGCATTCAAGGTGACCCAGGAGATGGGCGCCGGCGTGACGCACCAGCTGAGCATCATTGGCCCGGCGGTGGTGGGCGTGCAGGCTGCGCGCGAAGCGCCGCGTTACGTGCCGATCTCCCGGATTCGCGCCGCCATGCAGGAGGGCGGACTGGAACAGCAGCCGGCCGCCGAGGTTGAGGTGTTGAGCGGCCTGACGGTGCGACGCATGTTCGCGCCACAGTCGAGCTCCCACGCCGAGATGCTGGGCGGGGACGCGGAAGCGGCCGCGGCACGAATCATCGAGATCATCCGCGAGCGCGGCGCGCTCAAGGTCTGAGGGAGAGAGCATGAGCAACGACATCTTCGTCCTGGTGGAGCACCACGGCGGTGCGGTTTCGGAGGCGACCAACGAACTCTTCGGCATGGCCAGGGGGCTAGCCGAGGCGTCCGGTGGGGCGGTCGTCGGCTGCCTGCTCGGTAGCGGCGAGAGTGGCTTGGCGCAAGGGCTCGCCGCCGACGCCGTGCTGTCGGTACAAGCCCCCGAGCTCGCCCAGTTTGTGCCGGAGGCGTACGCCGCGACGCTGGCCGCACTGGTTGCGGATCGCGATCCGCGGGCGCTGCTGATCGCCAACACGACGGTCGGAATGGATGTGGCGGGCGCCGTCTCCGGCCGCACAGGCCGCCCGCTGGTCGCCTACTGCTCGGCGCTCAAAGTCGAGGGGGACACGCTCGTGGCGATCAGCCAGATCTATGGCGGCAAGCTCAACGCAGAGGTGCAAACCGGCAGCGGTGCGATCGTGTCGGTCGTCGGCGGCTCGGCGCCCGCGGCGAGCGGCGGCTCGCCGACCGTTGAGGACGTTGCGCCACCGGATCTGAGCGGCCTGCGCACGACCTTCGTCGCGCGTGTGGAGGCGCCGTCAAGCGACGTGGATATCACGAGCGAGGACATCCTTGTCTCGGTCGGCCGCGGGATCGGGGGGGAGGACAACATCGAGCTTGCCCAGGAACTCGCCGACGCGCTGGGCGCCACAGTGTCCGGGTCACGGCCGGTGACCGATGCTGGCTGGCTGCCAAAGAGCCGCCAGGTGGGGAAGTCCGGGCGCAAGGTCAAACCCAAGCTCTACCTCGCCTGCGGGATATCCGGGGCGCCCGAGCACCTCGAGGGCATGAGTGACGCAGAGCTGATCATCGCCATCAACACGGATGAGAAAGCTCCGATCTTCGACGTGGCTCACTACGGGTCTACAGCCGACCTCTTTGACCTGCTCCCGGCTCTGACCGAGCAGGTGAGGGCGGTGAGCGCGTGAGCCACGTTGCGTTCCCGATCGTCTTCGGGGTCGCACTGCTGATCTTCATCGGGACGATCGGCGGCCGGATCAGGCTGCTCGTGGCGGCGCGCCCGGCTCGCCGCTTCGACCGGATCCCTGAGCGCGTGCGGCGAACCGTCGTCTACGCCTTCGGGCAGAAGAAGTTCCTGACCGGTGAGCAGCCGGCCGGCATCGCGCACGCCTTCATCTTCTGGGGCTTCGTTGTGCTCGGCCTGCAGGTCATCACCCAGTTCGGACGCGCCTTCAGCGTCCACTTCAACATCCCGGGGTTCGGCCCCAACCAGCTGCTCGGCCCACCGTTCTTCGTGGCGCGTGATCTGCTGGAGCTGGTCGTGATCGTCGCTGTGAGTTACATGCTCTACCGACGCCTGGTTGCGCACACGCCGCGACTGTTCGGGCTCGGACGGGCCGAGGATCGCTACCGCGGCGCGCCGCACTGGGAGGGGATCCTGATCCTGGTCTTCATCCTCTTCATCATGGTCGGGGGTCTGCTCGCCGATGCCGGCCGCCTGGTGTGGTTGAACATCCACGGCAACGAGCGCGAGTTCGCGCCGCTCACCGCCCTGGTTGCTGACCTCATTGGCGGCCTGGGCCGAGGCGGCGGACACACGGTCAGCGAAATCGGCTGGTGGTTGCACAACCTGACGGTGCTGACCTTCCTCAACCTGCTACCGCTCTCAAAGCACTTCCACATCATCACCGCTGTCCCGAACGTCTTCTTCG
>JAJZID010000046.1 GCA_021810705.1 Actinomycetes bacterium | reverse complement strand
TCTCGTCTGTGCGCGAACCCGTGCGATCAGCCGGGCCGGTGCATACGCGTTGCCGCAGCGAGCTCAACGGCGGTACCGACGCTCGCCCCGGCCACGCCGTCGCTGCCGAGGCCACGCACCGACTCACGCACCCGCAGCGGCATCGTGATCCTTCGAACCAGGGTCCCGTCCGGCTCCTGCAGCCTTCCCTCGAGCTGATCCAGAAGCACCTGAACCGCGGCGGCGCCGAGCTCGTAATGTGGGAGCGCAACCGTGGTGAGCCTCGGCCGGATCCACGATGCCAGCGGGTCATCATCAAAGGAGATGACCGACACGTCCTCTGGGACATCCAAGCCGGCGTCCGCGAGCGCCTGGTAGGCGCCAAAGGCGAGGCGGTCGTTGAAGCAGACGAGCGCCGACGGTGTCACCTCGGCAAGCAACCGCCTGGTCGCCTCGAGGCCCTGGGCAGGCTGCCAGTCCGCGCACCCCACCGATCCCGCGACCTCGACACCGGAGTCGTGCAGCACGCTGAGGATGCCGTCGAGGCGCTGGACGGCTGCCAGGCTGCCCTCGGGAGCATGGCCTTCGGGACTTGCACCGACCAGACAGATCCCGCCTGCATGCCCCGACGCGAGCAGGGTGCGCGCGACCGAGCGTCCAGCCTCGCTCTCGTCGGGAACGACCGAGCGGATCGGCTCGTTGCCGACCGGAAACGCATTCAGGAGCACAGCGGGCGCCTCCATCAGGACCGGCGGCACAGCGATCTCACGCGTGTACATGGAGGCAACGATGAGGCCGTCGACGCCGCGGTCGAGCATCGCGGTCATCAACTCGCGCTCCAACTGCGGGTCGCCCTCTGTCTCTGCGATCAGCAGCAGGTGGTCGCGCTCGCGCGCCTGGTCGAGCGCGCCCCAGATCAGGTGACCGGCGAAGGCGGTGGTCGCGACCGTGTCGGAGATGAAGCCAACCGTCTGGCTGGTACCCGTTCGCAGGCTGCGCGACACGGCGTTGGGGCGGTAGCCGGCTTCGCGTGCAGCCAGACGAACCCGCGCTTCGACCTCGGGCGAGATGCGCATCTCGGCGGCACGGCCGGCGAGCGCGTAGGAGGCGGCCGTCTGCGAGACGCCCGCCGCACGAGCGACCTGGGCCAGCGTTACGCGCTTCTTAGCCACTGACTTCGCGAGGGTATCAGCGGCCCTTGACAATGGCCACGGGCGGGTGTAAGAATCCACGTGCTGATCCGATTCAGCAAGGTGCGTGCATACTCTGTCAACCAGGGGGCGCGGACGCACCTGAAGACTCATACGCCGCGGGAGAGCACTCAGGGCAATCGCCGTTGAGGGCGCTCATCGGCCGGGGCAACACCTCGGAGGAGGGATCGAGAGAGATGAGCAGGAAATTCCAATCCCGCGCACGGCGCGGAACGTTGCTCGGCGGCGAGCAGCAGCAAGGTCGTGTCCGGCGCGGCCTCGGACGCGCGGCTGTGCCCGCGTGCGTGACCGGCGCCCTGGTGCTTGCTGGGGGCACAGGTATCGCAGCAGCCGCCAAGGCCAAGAGCTCGACGCCTACGTTCGCTCAGGCATGCGGCACCAAGTCGGTAACGCTGACGGGCGACTTCGAAACGGGCTTCCCGGACATCATCGACCTGACCAAGCTGTTCAGCAAGCAGTACCCCCGCGTGCACTGGAAGATCAACACCAACGCCTACGCGGAGATAACTACCAACGCACCGCTGGTGCTGGCCGGCAAGAACGCACCCGACCTCGTAAGGCTTCCGATCCTCGAGGGGCTCGTCAAGGATCACCTGCTGCTCAGCCTCAACAAGTACTACAACGAGTACCACTGGAACACGTTCCCGTCGTCGGTCTGGGCGCAGAACCGCACCAACGGCTCCGAGCTGAACACCGGCCAGATCTACGCCTGGGGCTTGAACAACCAGGTCACCGGCATCTACTACAACAAGGCGCTGGCCAGGAAGCTCGAGATGAAGGGCACGCCCAAGACGCTCGCCCAGCTCGAGGCCCTGTTCGCCAAGGCAAAGAAGGCCGGGCTGACCCCGATCGAGGTCTGGAACGCGGTCCCGACCGGGCTTACCTTCCCGCTGCAGCAGCTGATGGCCGACTACGGCTCGGTGAACGCGATCAACAACTGGGCCTACGACAAGCCCGGCTCGAGCATCGACACCCCCGCCAACGTCAGAGCGGCCACGGTCCTGGCCAGCTGGATCAAGGACGGGTATTTCAACTCCGACGCCACCGCGCAGACCTACAGCGGCGCGATGAGCGAGTGGACGGCCCCCGGCAGCAAGGACGTCTTCCTGTTCAACGGCAACTGGCAGGCCGGCAGCTTCGACACCAGCCAACCCGGGAAGTACGGCTTCTTTGCTATGCCACCGGTTAAGGCCGGGGGCAAAGTGGCCGCGATCATCGGGCCGCTCCAGTACGGGATCGCGGCCAAGGCGCCTGACCCATCGTGCACGGCCTACTTCCTCAACTGGGTCTCGACCAACCCCGCAGCGAGGAAGCTCAACGTCGAGCAGGGCGGCGCACCGCCAATCGGCCCGACAAAGCTGTCTGTGCCGAAGGCAAAGCCAGGGACCAACACCGAGGAGTCGATCCAGGTCGGCGTCGCGGTCGCCAAGGACAATCAGGGCATGGGCTTCATCACCAACGCCAACGGCTCCATCTACACCGAGAGCGAGACGCCCGAGCTGCAGTCGCTGTTTGCCGGGCAGACGACACCCGCTGCGGTGCTGAAGTCGATTCAGTCCGCCTACAAGTCAGAGGGGAGCTGAGCCGACCGACACCGACCATCAAAGAGCTCGGCTGACGATGTTGAACTCGGCAACTGCCTCCCGGCGCCCCCTGGGCGCCGGGAGCACCCTCCGGGGAGTGCGCGCGCTGGCCCGCGCTGACCGTGCACGCGGCTGGCTGTTCTTGCTGCCGGCGCTTGCCGCCTACGGCATGTTCGTGCTGTGGCCCCTGGCCAACAGCGTCAAGTACTCGTTCTACAACTGGGATGGGATCAACCCCGCCAAGTGGGTCGGCCTGTCCAACTACGGCCAGGTGTTCAGCAACGCCGCGCTCTACAGCGCGATCGAGCACTCCGGCATCCTGATCATCTTCTTCTCGTTCCTGCCGACCGGGCTCGGCCTGGCTTTGGCCGCATTCATGCGCAGCGCGATCGCAGGACGGCTCGGGACCGTCGCCCGCGTGGTCATCTTCCTGCCGCAGGTGGTGGCACTGGTGGCCGCCGGGATCGCCTGGAGCTGGCTGCTGGGTTACAGCGGCGCGATCAACCAGATCTTCTACACGCCGATCGACGCCGTCCTGAAGCTGGTCGGACTGGGAGCCGCCAAACAGGCCTGGCTGGGCTCCTTCCAGTTCGCGCTGCCGGGCGTCGGCCTGATCGGCGTCTGGGTGATGCTCGGCTTCTGCACGGTCCTCTTGACCGTCGGCATGGGCAAGATCGACCCCTCGCTGTATGAGGCCTCGCAGCTGGACGGGGCCGGGCCGGTGCGCGAGTTCTTTGACATCACGCTGCCAAGCCTCCGCCAGGAGATTGGCGTCTGCCTGACCGTGACGATGATCGCCGCGCTGTCTGCGTTTGACATCGTCTACATCTCAACCCAGGGCGGCCCCGCAAACCAGACCATGGTCCCGGGCCTTGAGATCTACCTGCTGGCGTTCACCAACCGCGAGGTCGGCCTCGCCTCGGCGCTGGCGATCGTGCTGGTGGCACTCGTCGTGGTCTGCATCGTGCCCATCCAGTGGTACGTCAACCGAGGGACCCAGTCATGAGCTCGTCACGTGCAACCGCCTACGGCGGCCGCGTGCTGCTGGTGGTGCTGATGTTCTGGACGCTGCTGCCGTTCATCAGCCTGTTCACCGCCGCGCTGCACCCTGTCGGCACCTACCCAACGGGCCTCAGCTGGCCTGTGCACCCGCAGTGGCAGAACTTCATCGACGCGTGGAACGTCGCAAACCTCGGGCCGATCCTCAAGTCAAGCGCCCTGATCGTGCTCGGCACGGTCCCGATCACCGTCATCATCGCGACGATGGCCGGGTTCGCGCTCGGCCAGCTGCGCGTGTTCGGCGGGCGCATGGTGATGCTCCTGTTCCTGATCGGGCTCACGCTCCCGCTCGAGGGGATCATCATCCCGCTCTACTACGAGCTGAACAGCTTCAACCTGATCGACACGCGCATGGCTGTGATCCTGCCGCTGATCGGCCTCTTCATGCCGTTCAGCGTCTACTGGATGCGGGCGCATTTCATCAACGTGCCGACCTCGCTCACGGAGGCCGCGCGCAGCGACGGCGCCACCACCTGGCAGATCTTCTGGGGCGTGCAGGTGCCGCTCGCTCGCCCCGCGATCATCTCGCTGGTGATCATCACCACGATCTGGACCTGGAACCAGTTCCTGTTGCCGCTGGTGCTCGTGCCCACCAACGTCGACAGCCGCACGATGGCAGGCGCCCTCGGGGCCTTCCAGGGTCAGTACAGCGACAACATCCCGCTGTTGGCGGCGGGCTCGCTGCTGATCCTGGCGCCAATGGTGATCATCTACATCATCTTCCAGCGCCAGTTCATCCGAGCCATGCTGCAGGGCGCGGTCAAGGGTTAGCCGTGGCGCTGAGACTCGATGACAAGTGGGTGTGGGACTTCTGGCTGGCCCAGGACGGCGCCCATCACCACGTCTACTACCTGCAGGCGCCGCGCGCGCTCGCCGACCCGGAGCTGCGCCACCACAACGCCACGGTCGGTCATGCCGTCTCCGCGAACCTCACCGACTGGCGGGTCTTGCCCGACGCGCTGCATCCGGGCCCCAGCGGCTCGTGGGACGACCTGGCGGTCTGGACCGGCAGCGTGATCGCGCACGATGGCCTCTGGTACATGCTCTACACCGGCATCAGCACCGCCGAAGCGGGACTGGTGCAGCGGATCGGCCTCGCCGTCTCCAGCGATCTCATCCAATGGCGCAAGCACGCACGCAACCCGGTGCTGGAAGCCGACCCGCGCTGGTACGAGACACGCTCCCATACCCGCTCGCGCCAGGAATCCTGGCGCGACCCCTACCTGGTTCGCTTCGCCGACGACGACCGCTTCCACGCGCTGATCACCGCTCGCGTCGCCACCGGCCCCGACGACGGCGCTGGGGTTATCGCGCACGCCCGCTCGAGGGATCTGCTCGCGTGGGAGGTGGGTCCACCGATCACGCGCCCGGGAGAGGTGGCGCAGGCCGAGGTGCCGCAGCTCGCCCGCGTCGAAGACGGCTACAGACTGTTGATCTCCTGTCACGCGGAGGACCACTCGCAGCTGCGGCGCGAGCGCCTCGGGCGCCCCGGTGAGACCGGAACCTTCGCCCTGTCCTCGAGCTCTCCGCTCGGACCGTTTGAGTTTCCGTCACGACCCGTGCTGCCGGCCAACGACCCGATCGGGACCGGCTACGCCGGCAAGCTCGTGAGCCTCGGTCCAGACGACACCCGCTTCATGTGCTTCATCGTCGAACGCGACGGCGAGTTTGTCGGCGAGCTGTCGGACCCGCTGCCCGTGAGCGTTAGCGGGTCGGAGTCGTTCGCCGTCGATGCGCAGGCCGTAGCCGGGTCCCGCTCCTGGGCTGGACTGCTTGCCGACGAAGCGGCCGCGACTTGAGACAGGACAATTGCAAACGAAGGTAAGCACCGTTGTGCAGAGAGGGAGAGAGAGATGGCTTCGCTTGAGTTCGATGCAGTGAGTAAGAGCTACGACCAACAGCACTGGACGCTTCGCGACCTGAGCTTCACGGTCTCAGACGGCGAGTTTCTGGTGCTGGTCGGCCCGTCGGGCTGCGGCAAGACGACCGCGCTGAGGATGCTCGCGGGGTTCGAGGACATCTCGCAGGGCGAGATCCGGATCGGCGGCGTTCGGATCAACGAAACCCCGCCGCGCGAACGCGACATCGCGATGGTCTTTCAGAACTACGCGCTGTACCCGCACATGACCGTCGCCGACAACATCGGCTATGGCCTGAAGGTGCGCGGCATGGCCAAGGCTGAGCGCCGCGCGCGCGTCGTCAAGACCGCCGAGATGCTCGGCCTCAGCGCGGAGCTCGATCGCAAGCCAAGCCAGCTCTCGGGCGGTCAGCGTCAGCGCGTGGCCATGGGCCGGGCGATCGTGCGCGAGCCGCAGGCCTTCCTGATGGATGAGCCACTGTCCAACCTCGATGCGCGGCTGCGCGTGCGCATGCGCACCGAGATCGCCAGGCTGCAGCGGGACCTGAACGTAACGACCGTATACGTCACGCACGACCAGGTGGAGGCGATGACGATGGCCGACCGGGTGGCGGTCATGAACGGTGGCCTGCTGCAACAGCTCGACACGCCGCAGCGGATCTATGCACACCCGGCCAACCTCTTTGTCGCAACGTTCATCGGCAGTCCCGCGATGAACATCCTGAAGGCTGACCTCAGCAAACGCGACGATCAGGTCTGGTGCAAGGTCGGCGACTACTCGTTCCCGCTACCAGCGAGCACTCTCAACGCGAACCCAGGTATCCGCGCCGCACTGGGAACCACCATCGCCATTGGCGTACGACCCAATGCCGTGACCGTGACCGGGGGCCAGTACCCCAACGGCCTGCCCGGAGAGGTGCGCATCGCCGAAGGTCTCGGTTCAGAAGTGCTTGCCCACATAGAGGTGGCAGCGTCCCGCGTCGAGACCGAAGCGGCCAGCGAAGCGCCTGATCTGCCACTCGGCCACACGGACACGTCGATCATCGTGGCCAGCCTCAAGGAGGAGTCACTGATCGCGCGCGGCGAGCGTGTCACCCTGACCTTCGACTCGGAGCACATCCACTTCTTCGACCCACAGACCGGCGCGTCACTGCGCAGCGGTGCCGCCACCGCCCCCAGTAGCGCACCCACGCTCGCAGATTTGAGCACCGCTGTCCAGGCGGCCGGCGCGGAGCGCGTGGTTTGAACATCAGCGATGACCGGCCGGTGATTGCCCGGCGGGGCCCTTGGCGGTGACGCTTGTAGGCGGCGTTGAGACCGGCGGCAGCTGGTGCGTGTGCGCCGTGGGTTCCTGCGCCGGCGAGATCGTGGCCCGCCAGCGGCTAGCCACGACCAGCCCGGAGGAGACGCTCGCTGCGATCATCGACTTCTTCAAGCAGGCACCGCCTGTTGCGCGCATCGGCGTGGGCTCCTTCGGACCTGTGGATCTCGACCCGCGCTCGCCCACGTGGGGCTATGTGATGGCCACGCCCAAGCCTGGCTGGGAGCACGCGTCGGTGGCGCGTGGGCTTGAGCAAGCGCTCGACGTGAAGGTGTCCTTTGAGACCGATGTGGCAGCCGCCGCGATCGGTGAACGCCGCTGGGGCGCGGGCAGAGGCACGGGCTCGCTGGCCTACATGACCGTAGGGACCGGCATCGGCGTTGGGCTGCTGCTCGGCCAGGAGCCCTGGCACGGCATCAGCCACCCCGAGGTCGGACACGTACGCGTACCGCACGACCGTGCGCGGGACCCGTTCGCCGGCACCTGCCCCTACCACGGCGACTGTCTGGAGGGCCTGGCCTGCGGGCCGGCGCTGGCCGCGCGCTGGGGGCGCCCCGCCGAGCAGCTCCAAGCAGACCACCCGGCATGGGAGCTCGAGGCCGAGTACCTCGCCGCCGGGCTTGCGAACCTCGTCTTCACGGTGGCGCCGGAGCGCATCATTCTGGGCGGCGGCGTGCTGGCCGCGCCGGGGCTGCTGGCGTTGGTTCGCGCCCGTCTGGAAGCGCTGCTGGGCGGCTACATCCAAAGCCCTCTGCTGGCGCCCGGCCTCGAGCGCTACCTCGTGGCCCCGGCGCTCGGCGACGACGCCGGCGTGCTTGGCGCGATCGCGCTCGCCTGCCAGCACGGCGAGCCTGAAAACCGCAGCGCGCCAGGGCTCACGCGTTAGGGAGACCAAAGCAGGCGCCCCGTTGGCGCTTGGCGTTACGCTGGCAGGCGTCCCCCGACGAGAGGCCCAGATGAGCGACCGCCAGACCGCCGAGAACGATGTCGACGCCGCCGTCCGCGAACGGCTTTTGAAGGCCTGGCGTGGCGAGATCCAGGCGCGCGCAACCTACGAGCTGATCGCGCGGCGCCTGCCTGAGCGCGAGGCCCAGATCATGATGCGCATGGCAGAGGCTGAGGGCAGCCACCGCCAGCGCCTCGAGGCACGGATGCGCGAGCTGGGGATCGAGGTGCCAGCCGCGGCGAGCGTCAAGCTGTCCTGGTTCGCGCGCATGCAGGCGCGGATTGCGCCCGTCGACCGGCTGCTGGCCGCGCGCGAGGCGGCCGAGGATGACGAGGTGGGCGGCCTCTACAAGCAGCCCACCGGCGACCCCACGACCGACGCCCTGCTGCACGCGATCCGCGCCGAGGAGCAGGAGCACTCCACCGCGGTGAGCGACATGCGCGCGGGCGAGCAGAACGGTCGCCCGCCGGAGCTGACCCCCGGCCAGCAACGCGCCAAGACCCGGCTTGACAAGATCCTCGGACGGGAGAACTGGCACCGCACAGGCGGCGGCTGGATCAGCGGTGCGATCTACGGCGCCAACGACGGCCTCGCCTCGGTCTTCGGGATCGTCGCGGGCGTCTCCGGCGCGACCGGCGGCTCGAGCTTCGTGCTGACAGCCGGAGCCGCTGGCGCGATCGCCTCGGCCCTGTCGATGGCGACCGGCGCCTTTCTGGCGGAGCGCTCCGAGTCAGAGGTCGCGCAGGCCAACCTCGAGCGCGAACGGCGCGAGATCGAGCAGCACCCGGAGGAGGAGCGCGAGGAGCTCTCGCTCTTCTACCAGCTGAAGGGGATCGACCAGCGGACCGCCGACACGATGGCCGCGCAGCTCGCGCGCAACCCCGACGCGCTGCTCAAGGCGCTGGCCGTGGAGGAGTTCGGGATCTCGGAAGCGACCGGCTCGAACGCCGGCCAGGCGGCGATCGCCGCCGGGATCTCCACCGGCCTGGGAGCGATGATCCCGGTGATCCCGTTCATCTTCACCCACGGCCTTTTGGGGATCGCGATCTCGGCCAGCGTGTCGATCGTCGCCCACTTCCTGGTGGGCGCCGCCAAATCGTTTGTGACGCTGCGCACCTGGTGGGCGGCGGGCCTGGAGATGACGCTCGCCGGCATCATCGTCGGCGGCGTGACCTTCCTGGTCGGCCTGGCCCTGCCAACCTAAGGCGCTCAAAACCAGAACCGCCATGGCAAGCGACCCCGTCCACGATCACCGCCCGGCGGCCTACTGGTTCTGGAACCACATACCCAGCCGACCGGAGGCCGCACGGCAGCTGGAGCAGCTCGCGGCCGCCGGGTTCGGGACCGTGATGATCCAGCCGCGCCGCTCCTTCCCGTTGGAGCTCTACATGACCGAGCCCTACCTGCACGCCTACCGTGAAGCGGTGCAGTCGGCGGCACAGGCCGGCCTGACGGTCGGGGTCTACGACGAGTACTGCTGGATCAGCGGACACGGCGGCGGCCGCACCGTGCACGGTGCCGAGGAGCTGCGCGAGCGCCACCTCTTCTGGGCGACCAGCAGCGACGCCGACCCCCGGGTCGCGCGCATCAGCCGAATCCGCTCGGAGTGGATCGACGGCCTCGGCGGCGCCGAGCGCGACTGGCTCTACGAGGCTGGCGAGCGGCGCTTCGATCAGTGGCACGTTGTTGCCGCGCTCGGACACCCGCCGCAGGCTCTAACCGCCGCCGACGTCGGTACCGAGCAGGTCGATTTGACCACCTGGGCGGTCTGTCAGCCCGCCGCCGACGGTGCCGTGGCGAGGCTCGCGCCCGATGCGCCGCTGCCCTCAGGCTGGCTGGTGACCGTGTACGCGAGCGCCCGCGTCGCCAGCTCGCGCCTGATCAACTACCTGGACGCCCGCGCCGCCGAGCGCTTCCTCGAGGTCGTCTACGAGCCCTACGCCCAGGCGCTATCGGGACTGCTCGGCGACCCGGTCCGCTACTTCGCCTTTGACCACCCCTACGCCGGGTTCTACGACTGGACTGGGCGCGATGGCCTGATCGGCAACAGCCTGATGTGGCTTGAGGACACCGCCTGGCTCGAGCAGCTCGCGCCCGAAGGGCTTGGGCGGCTGCTGTGGGAGGTCGTCCACGAGCGCGGCGAGCACGGCCGGCGGCGGCGCTGTGAGTTCTTCGCCGCCTATTCCAGCCTGGGGATCACCAGCTTCTTCGGCACCCTGGAGCGCTGGACGCACGCGCACGGGGTCGGCCTCACCGGTCACGAGTACCTGCCGTTCGTTGGCGGCTGGGGTCTCAACGACGGCTTCCCCGCGGTGGATGCGCGCGTCAACTTCGGCTCAGACCACTTCGCGATCGACTCACACCGAACCCAGACGCTGGTTGACGCCGCCAACTTCCAGGCGCAGATCTCACCGTGCTTCGGCGCTTCGCTGGCGCGCGCGCACGGCCGCGAGGGCGTGGTCGTGGAGCAGTACGCCTCGCGCACGAGCGGCCACTACGCCGCCGGCTACTGGGAGCTGACGGCCGAGGAGCTGCGCACGGCGGCGCTGCGGCTCGAGCTGCTTGGCGCGCGCCAGTTCCTGATGCACGCCGTAAGCGAAAGCGACGGCGAACCGTGGAACGGCGAGCTGCTGTCAAACCCGCGCTTTGACTTCCCGCCGGCGATCAACTTCGAGCCGTGGTTTGACCAGCTGGGCAAGGTCTCAGATGAGCTGGCCGCGGTCGCAGGCTTCATCGCCGGCGCGCGGCCCCTGCGCGAGGTGGCGCTCGTCTACCCGCTGCACACGATCTGGGCCGACGGGCCGGACGCCCCGCACGCGCGGCTGGTCGGCGACTGGGCGGCGCTGCTCGCGCAGTCAGGGGTGGGCTTTGACCTGATCGACGACCGCGCGCTCGCGCGGGCAACGACCACCGAGGGCCCCGTGCTGCGGATCGGAGAGCACAGCTACACGGCGATCATCCTCGCGGGCGTGACGATGCTCCCAGACCCAGACTGCGTGGCGGCACTCGCGCGCTTCGCCTCAGCCGACGGGTTGGTGCTCGGCTGCGAGCCGCTGGCCGCGGAGGTGGCGCGCGTCCTATCCGAAA
>JAJZID010000045.1 GCA_021810705.1 Actinomycetes bacterium | reverse complement strand
CCTGGGCCGAGAGGTGCAGGGAGGTCGGCCACCCGCAGAAGCCGTCTCCACCCAGAATCAAGATGCGCAAGAAAACTCCTTTTGAGTCGTCTGGAAAACCGGCTGGCGCCACTTCCCCGAGCGTGACCGCACGGGTCGCGTCAAACCGACGTGCGCCACGACCGCTGCTCCAGCCATGGTGAGTAGCTGACAAACATAGCGCCAGACAGCTGCCGGCGCTCGACTTTGCGCCGCTCGGCCTTACACCAGCCTTACACGTGGATACGCCTGAATCCGGTTCCCTGCGCGGTCATCGTGGTCAGATCAGGCGCGCGGCGGCACGCGTAGACGCCACCCCGGGCACTGACGCCGGGTCCGCTCGTCTGCAGCTGCGTACGCTCTCTCCTGGAGCCTGACGTGGCGCCGCCTGCGGACGCTCCCTGCGACGCGCCCATGCGCGCTCACCAAAACGAACGGAGATCCTTATGACACAGACATTGGCACAGGCGAGTGGCAGCTTTGCGATCGGCGGCGAGCTGACCGTCAACCGCCTCGGGTTCGGGTCCATGCAGCTGACCGGGCCCGGCGTGTGGGGCGAGCCGAAGGACCGGGATGAGGCGTTGCGGGTGCTGCGCCGAGCCGTGGAGCTTGGCGTGAACCTGATCGACACCGCCGACGCCTACGGCCCGGTGGTGGCGGAGCGGCTGATCCGCGAAGCCCTTCACCCCTACCCCGAGGACATGGTGATCGCGACCAAGGCGGGCCTGACGCGCCAGGGCCCGAACAGGTGGACGCCGGTCGGCCGCCCCGCCTACCTGCGCCAGCAGTGTGAGCTCAGCCTGCGCAACCTCGGCCTGGAGCGCATCGGCCTCTTCCAGCTGCACCGCATCGACCCGGAGGTGCCGCTCGAGGACCAGATCGGCGAGCTCAAGGCGCTGCAGGATGAGGGCAAGATCGCCCACATCGGCCTCTCGGAGGTGAGCGTCGAGCAGCTGCAGGCTGCCGAGCGCGTGGCGCCGATCGCCTCCGTGCAGAACCTCTACAACCTGACCAACCGCAAGGCTGAGCCGCTGCTTGAGTACTGCGAGGAGCACGGCATCGGCTTCATCCCGTGGTTCCCCCTGGCGACCGGCAAGCTGTCAGAGCCAGGCGGCCCGGCGGCCGCGATCGCGCAGCGCACCGGACACACGCCGTCGCAGCTGGCACTCGCCTGGCTGCTCGAACGCTCACCGGTGATGCTGCCGATTCCGGGGACCTCGTCGGTCGCGCACCTCGACGAGAACATGGCCGCCGCGACGATCGAGCTGAACCCAGAGGACTTTGAGGAGCTCGCGCGAGCGGCCGCCTAGCTAGCGCGGCCACTGGTGTGGACCCGGGGGCGCCTGGGCCAGCCGATCCAGACAACCGGCCGGGGCCGCGGCTGTTAGCCGCGGCCCCGGCCGCCCAACAAACCTGCTCTGCGCTGCGGCTCAGGCGATGCCCGCCGGCTCCGGCGTGCTCACGCCAGTGTCGGTTGCGTTGCCCTCGAGCACCTCGTGCGCCCCGTCGCCCTGAGCGCCAGCCACCGAAATGGTGACCTTGCGGGGCTTGATCTGCTCCGGCTTGGGGATGCGAACCTCGAGCACGCCGCGGTCGAAGCTGGCCGCCACCGCCTCGGGATTCACGCCCTCAGGCAGCGTCAGCGAGCGGGAGAAGCTGCCGTAGGCGCGCTCCACGCGGCGGTAGCCGCCCTTGTCGTGCATGTGCTCGATCTTGCGCTCACCGGAGATGGTCAGCACGTTGGATTCGAGCTCGATGGTTACGTCCTGCTCTGAGAGCCCCGGCAGGTCGGCGCGAAGCACGTAATGGTCGCCGGTCTCGACCAGGTCCATCGGGGGAATCCACTGCCTGGCGTCGCCGGCCTGGGTGCGAACGGGGTTGTCAAACAGTGAGTTGAAGAGTCGGTTCATCTCGCTCTGGATGGTGCCAAGCTCGACTGCCGGCTCCCAGCGGATAAGTGCCATTGCGAACCTCCTGAAACGGTCGTGTAGTGATCTGATAGCGATCATAAAATCTAAGTCGTTCTCTGTCAAGTAATTATAGCGTGCCGGACTCGGTTTGATGGATCTCTGGCGCGCCCGTCAGCACGGTTACATCGCCGTCACCCAACCGCCGCGAACCCCCAACCGCCGCGAGCCCCCAACCGCCGCGAACCCCCAACCGCCGCGAGCCCCCAACCGCCGCGAGCCCCCAAACTGCACGCGATAGACGAGCTTTGTGCATTTCAGGCGCTCCAGCCGCACGAAATGCACAAAACTCCAACTGGCGTGCAGGTTTGGGGGCTGGAGGCGGTCGCGCAGCGCCGCCGGAGCAAGGCCAGCTCGCAGAAGACGGCGGCGGCCGACGGCCGCGATCAGTCCTGCGAGCTCGCGACCTGAGGCACCGCGCGAGCAGCCGCGCGCGAGCCGGGGTCGCGCAGCAGGAGCGTGCCATCCGCCTCGCGCGCCACCAGGCCCTGCTCGGTCAGCTTCCTGAAGGCGGTGGTGACCGACGGCCGCTGCGCGCCGAGGATCTCGCTCAGGACCTCGTGCGTGACCCGGAACGGGATGCGCACGCCGCGCGGCGTCACCCTGCCCCAGGACTGCGCCACGAACCACAGCGTCTCCATCAGCCGGTCCTCCACGCGGGTCTGGTGGCTGACCGCCATCAGATAGGCGGCCGCGCGCGCGCGGCGCAGCAACCGCGAGGAGAAGTTGACGACCAACTGCGGGCGACGACCGATCAGGGTGGTGACATCGCCGTCCAGGACCGCCAAGCGCAGCGGCCGGAACACCCGCCAGTCGAGCGCGTACTCACTCAGGCCGAACAGCGGCTGCTCCCACGGCCGCATGATGTCGCCGGTGCTCAGCAGCTCGGTTGCGACCGCGCGGCCGACCCGCAGACGCCGGCCGAGAAAGCCGTCGAGCACAAGCAGCCCAAACGATGTCTGCGGATCGTATGTGGGCGGCACCCAGGTCGGCCCCGACGCGACCAGCACCGGCGCCACAAGCGCCCGGGTGGCAGCGCGCAGGTCGGTCTCGCTGAGCCCGGCGCCCAGGTCCGGGTCCTCTTCAAGGATGTGACAGCGCTCCGGCGCGGCTGGCCGCTCAACCGGGTCAGCAGACCCCGGCACGCCGCGGCTCCCGGACGATCCGGCACCTTCTGGGACGCCGACAGGTTCCGTCGGTCTGGGCCGCGCCGGCAGCGCCGTCTCGCCTGCCCCTCCCGCGTCATACAGATCGGAAACAGCGTATGCGCACATCAGCTAGACCACTCGCCCGGTGGTCGCGGCGGCGCGCGCCCAGCGAGCGCGCGCGAGCGGCGGTGACGATCCCATGCGCTTCATTGTTGCCTATGGACGAGCTGAGCACCCAGAGCCCTTGCCGCCACGCCCACCTGAGACAGTGTTCCTCACCACGGCCCGCACTCGGCGCTGCTCCGATCGTGGCGCGAACTATCCGGACTGCAGGTGGGCGAGCACCGCGAGCACCCGGCGGTGATCGCTGGAAGACGCGGGCAGGTCGAGCTTGCCGAGGATGCTCTGAATGTGCTTCTCGACAGCGCCGACCGTGAGCACGAGCGCGTCCGCGATGCCGGCGTTGGAGCGGCCCTCGGCCATCAGCGCCAGCACCTCGCGCTCGCGCGGCGTCAGCCGTTCAAGCGGCCCGCCGCCGTCCCGGCGCCGCGCGAACAGCTGGGCGACCACCTCCGGGTCGAGCGCGGTGCCGCCATCGGCTACCCGGCGCAGCGCCTCCAGGAAGTCGGCCACGTGCATCACCCGGTCCTTGAGCAGGTAGCCGACCCCGCCGCCGCGGTCGGCGAGCAGCTCCTCCGCGTAGGTCTGCTCCACGTACTGGGAGACGACCAGCACACCGGTCCCGGGAGCCTGTCGGCGCAACTCGAGCGCCGCCCGCAGCCCCTCGTCGCGGTAGCCCGGCGGCAGGCGGATGTCGACTATCGCCACGTCCGGGGTGCGGGCGAGCACCTCGCGCACGAGCGCCTCGCCGTCTGCCACGGCTGCGACCACCTCGATCCCGTTGTCACGCAGCAGCCGCGAGAGGCCGTCGCGCAGGAGGGCCAGGTCCTCGGCGATGACTACGCGCATGGCCACGATCCGTGCTCGGCGGCGACGATCACAGTCAGAGACAAGGCAGCTCAGCGTATAGAGTCGTCGGCCCGCCGAGCGGGCTGGTCAGCTCGAGGCGGCCGTCGAGCGCCTCGACGCGCTGACGCAGACCGACTAGGCCGCTGCCGTTCGCGTCCGCCCCGCCGACGCCATCGTCGCGGATCTCGAGCTCCAGGTGCCGACCGACGGTCGCGATGCGAATGTCAAGCCAGTCGGAGCGCGAGTGCTTGGCGGCGTTGGCGAGCGCCTCGGCGACCACGAAGTACGCGGCCGTCTCCACCGCGGACGGTGGCCGCACGGGCACGTCGACCGACAGCGCCACGTGCATCGGCGTCGAATCGGCCAGCGCGGTCACGGCCGCCTGCAGGCCACGGTCGGTCAGCACCGGCGGATGGATGCCGCGCGCCAGCGCACGTAGCTCGCGCAGCGCCGCCTCGGCGCCCGCCCGCGCCTCCGCCAGCAGCTCCGCGGCGCGCGCGGGGTCCTCGGTCAGCTTCTGCTCGGCCATCCCGAGGCTCATGCCGAGCGAAACGAGCCGCGCCTGGGCGCCGTCGTGCAGGTCTCGCTCGATCCGGCGCAGCTCGCTGCCCTGAACGTCGACGACACCGGCGCGTGAGCTCGTGAGCGTCTCGATCCGATCCGCCATCTGCGCCGGAACCGAAAGCGTCACCACCACCGCCTGCAGGCCCACGAGCGCCGCCAGGCCGACCAGCGTCCACAGCGGCCAGAAGTAGCCGCCGGAGGGTGCCCAGACCATCACCGTCAGCAGCCAGACGAGCGCCGCGCAGCCGGCGCCGGCGGCGAGCGCACGGCTGCCGTGGAAGCGCCGGGCCAGCCGCGGCTCGCGCCAGACCAGATACAGCCAGGCGTGAATCCCCAGCAGGACGGCGAGCGGCGCGAGCGCCCAGACCGGCCAGAAGTAGCCAAACGACGTGGCCGCCCAGATCACCACCAGCAGCGAGGCGAACCCGGCGCTGATGGCGGCGTGGGCCACCACCCCCCGGCGCGACGGGCCGGCCAGAGCGCGGCCGGCCCGAGCGGGACCAGCCGCGGCCGAAGACAGGCCCGTGCGTCCCGCCTGATCCTGCGGGATCAGTGCCGCAAGCTCGGTGAGGCCACCGCCGATCGCCCTTGCCAGAGCCACCGTGGCGGGTAGGCCCAGGAGCCCGACCGGCACCAGTGCGAGCGCCAGTGCGAGCGAGTGCGGCGGTCCGATCTGGCCGTGGCCGAAGGGGCCGATCTGGGCGTGGCCGAACGGACCCGCTGGCGGCCCTCCGTGGATGTGCGCGGACGGCAACCACAGCGGGCCGCTGATCAGCGCCAGCGAGCCTGCGAGCAGCCCTGCGATCAGCAGGCCAGCCGGGAAGCCGAGCAGCCAGCGCAGCCAGAGATATCCCTGGGTGCGCCAGAAACCCTCGCCGAAGAGCGCGCGCAGCCGCGCGCGCCAGCCATCGCCCGCGGCCGTGATCCGCGGTGGCCGCACGTCGACCCCGAGCAACCCGCGCGCAAGATCGGACTCGACAGCCGCGAACGTGCGGGTCGCATAGGCCAGCGCCAGCGCGGCCGGGACCACCAGCGGCGTGACGATCAGGCCGATCGACAGGTTCCAGAGCGTCGCCATCACCACCAGCCAGAGCACGCCCAACGGCACGCCCACAAGCAGGTAGGCGAGCCGCCGGTAGGTGACCGGATCGGTGAAGGTGCGATGCAGCACAGCCATGATCAGACCGCCTCGGGTGCCACCCCGATGAGGGCGCCGCGGGCGCCGGCGCCCGCGGCGCCCTCAGCGTCGACCCGCGGCAGCCACGAGAGCCACCGCGGCAGATACCAGTTCCAGTCTCCAAGCAGCTTCATCGTCGCCGGAAGCAGGATCCCACGAATCACGGTGGCGTCCAGTAGGACGGCGACCGCCAACCCGACACCCATCTGCTTGATGTCGAGCTCCGACAGCCCCGCGAAGATCGAGAACACCGCCACCATCACCGCCGCGGCAGCGCTCACCGTGCCGGCCGTGGAGCTGATCCCGCCGGCGATCGCCTCGCCGGTCGCGAGCCCGCCGGCGCGCAGCTCGCGGATGCGGCTGATGATGAACACGTGGTAGTCCATCGAGAGCCCGAACAGCACGGCGAACAGGAACAGCGGCAGCCACGCCACAACCGCCCCGTCGGAGCGAAATCCGAGCAGGCCCTGCAGGTGGCCGCCCTGGAAGATCCACACCAGCACGCCGTAGGCGGCGCCGACCGACAGCAGGTTGAGCACGATCGAGGTGAGCGGTATCACCAGCGAGCGGAAGCTGAACAGCAGCAGCAGGAAGGCGAGCACGAGCACGAATCCGACCACCAGCGGCAGGTGGCTTGCGACCAACGCGTCGAAGTCATAGGTTCCCGCGGTCTGGCCCGTGACCGCGTACGTCGCGCCGCGCAGGCGGCCGATGCTCGCAGGCAGGATGAGGCTGCGCAGCGCCACCAGCGCCCGCGTCGAAGCCGGGTCGCTGCCGTTGCCGGCCAGCGGCGCCTGGATCTGGGCGGCGTCGTGGGCACGGTCGAAGCTGACCGTGACCGGCCGCCGCACGGCGCCGCTGACGATCGCGAGCGCCTCGAAGTGAGCGATCGCCGCCCGCCCGCGGGCGGAGTCGATACCGCCGCCCGCCACCGCGATCACAGCCGGGGTCTGGGTGCCGGGGAAGGCCTGCTGGATCCGCGCGTAATTGCGCACGACGGGGATGCTGTGCGGCAGCTCCCCCGGGCCAAGCAGCGTGGTGCGCATCCCGAGCGCCGGCATTGCGAGCACCACCAGCAGCCCAGCGGCGGCGATCGCCGCAAGCAGCGGCCGACGGAGCACCGGCGCGAGCACCGCGCCCCACACCCGGGACCGCGAGGCCGGGCGCCGGATGCGGCCCTTCTCGACCTTGTCGCCGAGGCGCCCGAGCAGCGCCGGAAGCACCGTCAGCGAGCCGACCATGGCCGTGAAGACGACGAGCATCGCGCCGACGCCGAGTGAGTCGAAGATGCTCGACCCCGAAAGCAGCATTCCGGCCATCGCGATGATCACGGTGATGCCGGAGGTGAGCACCGCGCGCCCGGAGGTCGCCGCCGCGCGCTCGAGCGCCTCGCGGTGACCGAAGCCGGCCCGCCGCTCCTCGCGTTCGCGCTTGAGGTAGAAGAGCGAGTAGTCGACCCCGACCGCCATCCCCATCAGCAGCATCACCGAGCTGGTGTCGCTGGAGGCGTGCACGACGTGGCTTGCGATCGCCGCCAGCCCGCCCGCTCCGATCACGGAGGTGAAGCCGAGCAGCACCGGCACGCCGGCGGCGACGACGGCCCCGAAGCCCAGCAGCATGATCACGAAGGTGATCGGCAGCGACAGGATCTCGGCGCCGGCCAGGCCGCTGTTGATCGAGTTCTGCTGTTGCAGGGCGAGGCTCGCGCTCCCGAACTCGGCCACGGTGAAGCCCGGCGCCGAGCGCTGCAGCGCCGCGACCGTGTCGAGCACGGTACCCACCCGGTCCTGGACGGTGCTCGCGTTACCGGGGATGTTGAACTCAACCAGAGCGGAGTGGCCGTTTCTGGAGATCTGACCTCGGTGTCCCGGCGTCAGCGGCGAGCTCAGTGCATCAATCTGTGGCAGCCCGCCCAGACGCTCGACCACCCGCGCGAGCTCGGCACGGAAGCGAGCGTCGGCCACGGTCAGCCGCCGGCTCTGTACGAGCACCACCTCGCTGGCCACGTTCGGGAACCCTGAGCGGTCGAGCAACCGCTGGGCGTAGGCGGAGCGGCCAGCCTGCTGCTGCGCGCTCGTCAGCGACACGGTGCCGGCGAGGTTGCCGGCGATCATTGCGAGCACCACCACCGCCAGCCACAGCAGCGTCGCGGTCTTCCAGTGCGCCGCGCTCCAGCGGCCGGCGCGATGTGCGATGTTCATCACCATTCCTCTCGTTTAACTGCGGGTACGAGCGGAAAGGCTCGCGGCCCGCGCCGCGGGCGCCAATGGAGCGCGCAGGCGTCAGCGGGTGGGGCTGGCTGGTGTCTTGCCCGTGTTCGCGCCGGCCCGTCAGAGCCGGAAGGCGCCGCGCGGGATCTCGTCCACGAGCGCACGGACCAACACATGCGCCTCGTCCTCAGACAGCTGGTGGTCGGCCACCAGCTCAGCCAGGTAACGCGCGTCCAGGCGCCGGCTCATGTCGTGTCGTGACGGGATCGAGCAGAGCGCGCGCGTGTCATCGACAAAGCCCGAGGTCTTGTAGAAGCCGGCGGTCTCGGTGACCGCCGCGCGGAAGCGGCGCACCGCGGCAGGCGCGTCCAGAAACCACCAGGGCGCGCCGACAAACACGCTCGGATAGAAGCCCGCAAGCGGCGCGAGCTCGCGCGAGAACGCCGTCTCGTCGGTGGTGAAGAGCACGATGCGAAAGCGCGGGCTGGTGCCGACCGCGTTCAGCAGCTCGCGCAGCGGGCGTGCGAACTCGCTAGCGACCGGGATGTCGTGCCCGGTGTCGGGCCCGAAGCGCTCATACGTCGGCCGGTGATGGTTGCGCAGGACCCCGGCGTGCAGCTGCATCACCAAGCCATCCTCGGCGGCCATCAGCGCGAACTGAAAGAGCATGTTGCGCCGGTAGGCGAGCGCCTCCTGGTCGCTGGTCTCACCCGCGAGCGCGCGGCGGTGGATCGCCTCCGCCTCACCATCGGTCAGTGGGACGGCCCATGCGTCCACCACCCCCGTGTCGGTGGCGGTGGCACCGTGCGAGCGGAAGTGCTCACGCCGGCGCCGCAACGCCTCGAGCAGCCCACGGTAGCTGCCGCAGTCCACCCCGGAGACCTGCGCGAGCACCTCCAGCCGCCCGGCCCAGCCGGCGGCAGCCGGGTCCATGTAGGCGTCGGCGCGCAGCGTCGGGATCACCCGCACGCCAAACCCCGCCGCCGCCAGCGCCGCGTGGTGCTCAAGCGTGTCGGCCGGGTCGTCGGTGGTGGCCAGCACCTCCACGCCGAAGCGCTCAAGCAGCGCCCGTGGGCGAAACTCCGGCCGCGCCAGCTGCTCGGCCAACTGGTCGTAGAGTCGTTCGGCCCTGGCCGGACCGAGCTCGACATCCAGTCCGAACACCCGCGCGAGCGTGTCCTCAAACCAGTAGCGCACGGGCGTGCCGGCAAAGCGCTTCCAGTTCTCAGCGAGCGTCCACCACACCGCACGGGGTGCCGCCGCCCCGCTGGGCGGCGGCGACTGTCCCGCGGCGCCCAGCCCGAGCGCCTCCAGTGGGACGCCTGCGCTGTGCAGCAGGCGCGTCACGTAGTGGTCCGGGGTGATGAGCAGCGCCGCCGGGTCGCGGAACGGCTCATCGGCGGCGAGCATGCGCGCGCTCACATGACCGTGCGGGGAGATGATCGGCGCGTCTGCCACCTCGCCGTAGAACTCGCGGGCCAGCTCTCTGACAGCGGGCTCAGTGCCGAGCAGACGATCGGGGTGCACAGCCACTCACCCATGCTATCCGCACCCGCAGGACGACACGGCGATGGTGGCGCCAAGGCCCGCTTGCGGCGCTAGGCTGGTCACCAGTCCGCTGTGTCATCGTGCGCGGCCGCCTGTAAATGTGTGGCTTGAAGGGAGATCCTGTGCTTGTGCGTCTGCAGTCTGGTCGTGCGTTGGGGTTCGTGTTCGGTGTGCTCGCTGCCGTTGTGTGTTTCGGGCTCGCTGCGGGCGGGGCGGTTGCGGATACCAACTCGCCATGCGGGCAAGCTTCAGCGCCCAACGGCTGGAAGCTGCTCACGACCACGGCGGGCGGCATATCCGGGGATTACTACCTGAACTCCAGCCTGTCGTCGTCCTCGCCGATCGCCGTCGCCTCCGGCCAGTCGTTGACGATCGATCTGTGCGGCAACGACCTGAGTGTCACAGGCGTCGCCGATGGCGACGCGGCGATCAACGTTCCGCAGGGCACGAGCCTCACGGTTGAGGACACCTCGAGCGGCGCACCGGGGATGTTGACCGCGACCGGCGGCAACGACAGCGGTAATGGGGCGGGCGCGGGGATCGGTGGCAACGGCGGGCAGTCCGCGGGGTCGGTGACGATCTTTGGCGGCACGGTGACCGCGAGCGGCGGAATCGGTTATTACACAGGCGCAGGCAACGGTGGCGGCGGCGGCGCCGGGATCGGCGGCGGTGGCGGCAATGACGACAGTGGCCCCGCGGGAGCTGGGGCTACGGTGACCGTGTCCGGCGGGACGGTCACCGCCACAGGCGGCACCAGCACTTACGGTGGTGGCGGCGCCGGGGTCGGCGGCGGCGGCGTTGGCCTCGCTAGCACCGGCGGTGCTGGTGGTCAGGTGACGGTGACCGGTGGTTCGCTGACCGACCCGAAGGGCGGTGCGGGCGGTTTGAGCGGCGGCGGCGGTGCCGGCGTGGGCGGCGGCGGCGCCGGCCTTGATCGCAACGGTGTCGGCGGTGCGGGCGCGTCGGTGACGGTGTCCGGCGGCACGCTCACCAACCCCACCGGCGGCAACGGCGGGATTGGCGCTGGTGGCGGTGGCGCCGGAGTCGGTGGCGGGGGGGGGGGTGGCAACAACGGAAGCGGTGGTGCCGGCGCGTCGGTGACGGTGTCCGGCGGCACGCTCACGGGCGCCACCGGCGGCAACGGCGACGTAGACAACGGCGAAGCCGGCGGCGGCGGTGCAGGGATCGGCGGTGGTGGCGGCGGTAACGCAGGCGCCGGTGGCGCCGGCGCGGCGGTCACGATGTCGAGTGGTTCTCTGACAGACCCGGCGGGCGGTGCCGGCAGCGCTGCCGATGGTGGCGCCAGCGGCGCGGGGCTTGGCGCCGGTGGCTACGGCACGCTGGGCACGAACTCCGGCGTGTCTGCCGGCTCGGTCGAGGTTCAGTCGGGCCCGGGTGCCGTGCCGGTGCTCTCGGGTGCGGTCGCGGGCTCGTTCACGGTTGACGCGGGCGCGTCTGTGAGCGTCCCTGCCGACCAGACGC
>JAJZID010000044.1 GCA_021810705.1 Actinomycetes bacterium | reverse complement strand
TGGCAGCTCGTCGACGTTGGTTGCGCACACGGTCGTGTTGACCTGGATCGAGAGTCCCGCCTCGCTGGCCGCCGCGATCGCTGACCGCGTCCGCTCGAACGAGCCGCGGAAGCCCCGGAAGCTGTCATGTGTGAGCGGATCGGCAGCATCGACGCTGAAGGCCACGCGCCGGATGCCCGCGGCGCGCGCCTGGCGCATACGCTTCTCGGTCGCCAGCGCGGTCGCGGTTGGGGTCAGCGAGACACGCAGGCCCAGCTCATCCGCGTAGCGGGCGAGTTCAAAGAGGTCTCGGCGCATCAGCGGGTCACCGCCGGTCAGGACGAGGATCGGCCTGTTGCCGAAGCCGGCGAGCTGGTCGATCAGGTGCATTGCCTCACCGGTGTCGAGCTCCCGCGGATCCCGGCGCGGCTGTGCGTCGGCACGGCAGTGCTGGCAGGCGTAGGCGCAGGCGCGCGTGACCTCCCAGGCGATCGTGAACGGCGCCTGGTCGAAGTCGGCCATGACCATGCGCGCGTCCCGCTCATGGCGTGCGCTGGCCGCCTCTTCGCGCACTGTCACGGTCGTCTGTGCCACGTCACCCAGCCTAATTCCCGATGCCGGCGGTGCCTCAGTGGCGATCACGGACGTGCCTCGCGGTATTTCACTGAGAGGTCTGCGTGGGACTCACGGATTGGCGGCTCCCGGGCCGGGGTTAGCGTCCTTGCAGTGAGCTTTCAATTGGCTGTTTACGAAACCCCTGCCGTTTACGCGAGGTCCGCGGACCTCGCGGATGCGCCGCTGTTACGGGCGCTGCGTGGCCTGCCCACCGAACACACGCCGGTGTGGTTCATGCGCCAGGCCGGCCGATCGCTGTCTGAGTACCGGGCCGTACGTTCGCGCGCAAGCCTGTTTGAGATCGTCCGCTCGCCAGATCTGGCGGCTGAGGTGACGATCGCGCCGGTCCAGCGACTCGGGGTGGACGCGGCCGTCCTCTTCTCCGATATCACGGTGCCACTGGCGGCCGCCGGGATCGACCTGGAGATCGTCCCCGGAGTCGGGCCGGTGATCGCGCAGCCGTTCAGCGGCCCCGCCGATCTGGAGCGGCTGCGCGGCTTCGACGCCGAACGCGACGCTCCGTACGTGTCCGAGACGGTGCGCCTGCTGGCCCGGGAGCTGGAGGTGCCGCTGATCGGCTTCGCGGGCGGTCCCTTCACGCTCGCAAGCTACCTGATCGAGGGCGGTCCGTCCAAGACACACACGCGCACACGCAGTCTGATGTACAGCCAGCCCGACTTCTTCCGCGAGCTGCTCCAGGCTCTCGCCGGGATCGCGGTCGCGTCCATGCGGGCGCAGGTCCTCGCTGGCGCCTCGGCGTTGCAGCTGTTCGAAAGCTGGGTTGGGGTGCTCGACCCGGTGAGCTTCAGCCGCCACGTGCTGCCGGCAACGATCTCGATCTTCGACGGCCTGCGGGACCTCAACGTGCCGACGATCTATTTCGGTGTTGGCACCGGCGAGCTGCTGGGACGTATGGCCGGCGCCGGATCCGACGCTGTCGGCGTCGACTGGCGGGTGCCGATGGATAGTGCCCGTGCACGCCTGCCGGCAGGGATGGCGGTTCAGGGCAACCTCGATCCGGTCGCCTGCCTGGGTCCCTGGGAGACCGTCCGCGAGCAGGCGCTTGAGGTTCTGCGGCTGGCGGGCCCGAGGGGCCACGTCTTCAACCTCGGGCACGGGGTGCTGCCGGAGACCGACCCTGACACGCTGCGACGGCTTGTCGATCTGGTTCACGGCTACAAGCACCGCAACGGCAGGCTGCCGGGAACGCTGGTGGTGCGGTGAGCGAGCGGGTCGGCGTTCTCCTGCTGGCCTACGGCACGCCCGCCGGCCCGCACGAGATACCCGCCTACTACACGCACATCCGGCGCGGCCGTCCGCCGACACCGGAGCTGCTCGCCGAGCTCACGGAGCGCTACGAGGCGATTGGCGGTGCCTCGCCTCTGCTCGGGATCGCTCGCACGCTGGCGGAGCGGCTTGAGCGCGAGCTGGGTGAGCGTCTCCCCGGCGAGAACTTCCAGGTGGTGCTCGGTATGAAGCATGCCGCACCGTTCATCGAGGACGGCGTGGCCGTACTGGCCGCCGCAGAGGTCGAGCGGACGGTGGCGATCGTGCTGGCGCCGCATTATTCGAGGCTGAGCGTCGAGGAGTACATGGAACGCGTACACGCGGCTGACGCGAGCGCGGAGCTCGGGGAGCTCGCCTTCGTCAGGGAGTGGCACCTCGAGCCTGGCTACCTTGCGATGCTCGCGCGACGCGTGGGGCTGGAGCTCGAGCATCTGCGCAGCCTCGGTGCGGGCGCTGTGCGTGTGCTGTTCACCGCGCACAGCCTCCCGAGCTGGATCGTCGAGCGTGGAGACCCGTATCCCGAGCAGCTGCAGGAGACCGCCACCGCGATCGCTGAGCTCGCCGGGATCGATGACTGGGCGGTCGCCTGGCAGAGCGCAGGACGGACCGCCGATCCCTGGATCGGCCCGGATGTCTGCGAGGTGATCCGAGATCTCGGCGCTGGCGCAGACCACGATGCGGTGCTCGTCTGCCCCGCCGGATTTGTCTCAGACCACCTCGAGATCCTCTACGACCTCGACATCCAGGCACGCGAGGTCGCTTCGCAGGCGGGGCTGCGGTTTGCACGCACGGCGCTGCCCAACGCCGACCCGGAGTTCGTCTCTGTACTCGCGGACATCGTCCAAGGCCAACTCGCGGCGGTCACACGGTGACACGCAGACCACATGTGGCGGTCATCGGCGGCGGCGTCACCGGGCTGGCGGCAGCGCGCAAGCTGAGCCGCGCCTGCATCGGCGGGGTGCAGCCTCGGGTCACGCTGCTCGAGCGCAGCGGCAGGGTCGGGGGCAAGATCCGCTCGCGCAGCTTCGCCGGCGCGACCGTCGACGTTGGTCCCGAGGCATTGTTCGCGGCCGCACCGGAAGCGGCGAGACTGTGTCGCGAGCTGGGCCTCGGGGACGAGCTGGTGCCGACGCTGCGCTCAAACACCGCCGTCTGGAGCCGCGGACGGCTGCGCGAGATGCCAGCCGGGATCCTCGGGGGCCTGCCCGATGGCATCGGGCCGGTGCTGCGCTCGGGGATCCTGTCTCCCGCGGGCGCTGCCCGCGCCGGCGTTGACCTCCTCCTGCCCAGGGACGGGAGCGGACAGGACGAGTCGGTCGGCTCGCTGGTCAGGCGACGTCTCGGTGACCAGGCCCTGGAGCGGATGATCGACCCTCTGCTCGGCGGCATCTACGGCGGTGACCCCGACGCGCTCAGTCTGCGCGCGACCGCCCCTCGTCTGCACGCGCTGGCAACCGAGCACCGCAGTCTGATCCGTGGCCTGCTCGCTGCGGGCCGAAGCGCCCCGCGCGCCCAGGGGCCGATGCTCGTGACCCTTCCCGGTGGGTTGCAGCGCCTGGTCACGCGCTTGCGCGCGGACCTCGGCGAGACGGAGGTGGTGGAGCGCGAAGGCGTCCTGCGGATCGACCGGCTGCCGGACGGTCGCCACCTGCTTCACACCAGCGCCGGACGCGAGCTGGTCGTCGACGCCACGCTGGTGGCAGCACCGGCCGATGCGGCGGCACAGATGCTGCGCGCGAGCGTTCCAGCCGCCGCCGCCGAGCTGGCTGAGATCCGCTACACGTCGGTCACCGTGCTCTGGCTGGCCTTCCCAGCCAACGCCTTCAGGCAACCACCGGACACCACCGGCTTTCTTGTGCCGCGCGGGGAGCGACGGATGCTGACCGCATGCACGCTGGCATCGGCGAAGTGGCCGCATCTGGCGGCACACAGCGATCGCGTGTTCCTGCGCTGCTCGGTCGGGCGCAACGACCCGCAGGCGGCGACGCTCGACGATGAGACGCTGGTCAGACGGGTCGTGGCCGAGCTGGGCGAGGCGGTCCAGGCGGCCGGCGATCCGCTCGAGGCACAGGTCACCAGGTGGAATGATGCGATGCCGCAGTACACGGTCGGTCATCTGGAGCGGATCGCGCGCCTGGAAGAGGCGCTTGAGCCCCTACCGAGTCTCAGGCTGGCCGGCGCCGCCTACCGGGGCGTGGGCGTGCCTCAGTGCATCGCCCAGGGCGAGGCGGCGGCGGACCAGATCGTATCCGCGCTCGCGTGAGACACCGCGAGCGCAAACAAGCCAAACCGGAGGACCTGAATGTCTGTGACCGCGCAAGCGCAACCAATCGTTGACCACCGTAGCCTGTACCGCCTGCCCTGGTCGCTGCCGGATAACGCGATCGCTTGGCTCGAACCGACCGCGAAGTGCAACCTCGCCTGTTTCGGCTGCTACAGAGAGAACGATCCCCGTGGCCACAAGACGCTCGAGCAGATCGCCTCGGACCTGGATGTCTTCCAGCGCTACCGCACCGTGGACGGAGTTTCGATCGCGGGCGGCGACCCGCTCGTTCACCCGCAGACGACCGAGATCGTGAGGATGGTCGCGGAGCGTGGCCTGAAGCCGATCATCAACACCAATGGGCTGGCGCTGACCGAGGAGCTGCTGGCAGAACTTGTGTCCGCGGGCGTCGCCGCGTTCACCTTTCACATCGACTCCAAGCAGAACCGGCCCGGCTGGAAGACCAGCGACGAGATCGAGCTGTGCAAGCTGCGCCAGCACTACGCCGAGATGGTCGCGCGGGTGGGACACGGAAACGTCAGCTGCTCGTTCAACGCGACCGTCTATGAGGACACCCTCAGGTTCGTGCCGGACGTGATCGCCTGGGCCCGCAAGCACATGGACATCGTCAGCACGGTGGTGTTCATCGCCTTCCGCGCCGGCGCCGTCGGCGGCGACTTTGACTACCAGGTGCACGGTCGGCCGGTCGACTTTGCGGTGATGCCCTACGCCACCGAGGATCTGACCAAGCACGAGCTGCAGTCGACCGACATCGTCGCCACGATCCGCGAGCGCTACCCGGACTTCATGCCCTCCGCGTACCTCAACGGCACCGAGCGGCCGGACACCCTGAAATGGCTGTTGACCGGTTACCTGGGCGAGGGTGGCCAGGTTTACGGGTATGTCGGCCCCCGCTCCATGGAGCTGACCCAGACAGTCCACCATCTGCGGACCGGCCGCTATCTGGCTTACACCACGCCAAAGACCTTGGCAATGGGGCGCCCGATGCTGCTGTTGGGCGCCTTCGACAAGGCGCTGCGCCCCGTCGCACGGCGCTATCTGAAGGCGATGGCACTGCGTCCCTGGCGGCTGCGACGCAAGCTGCGTCTGCAGTCTGTGATGATCATCCAGCCGGCCGACATCTATCCCGACGGCAGCCAGAACATGTGCGACGGCTGCCCTGACATCACCGTCTGGAACGGCCAGCTGGTGTGGTCCTGCCGGCTCGAGGAGCCGGAGAAGTTCGGTGGTTTCGTGCAGATGATCCCGCGCTGAGGATCACCGCGCCCGGACGGGCGAGCTCCGAACCGCTTCCGCGACAGTCTCGCACCGGGGCGAGGCTGTCGCGGAGACAAATCCAGCTGGGGAGGTGGGACTCGAACCCACAACCCTTCGGTTAACAGCCGAATGCTCTGCCATTGAGCTACTCCCCATCGTTGAGGGCGCGCCTCAGCAGAGAACTGTAACGCCCGCGCAGCGCGGGCGAAGTGCGGCGCCGCTCAGCGGCCCTGGTCGATCCGCGAGCCGACCGTCTGGATCGCCGTCTGAACGTGTTGCAGGCGTGCCGAGAGTGCGACCATCTGCGCACCACCCTCATGCTCGCGCAGATAGCGGACCTCCTTGCGCAGGCGGTCGCGCTCGAGCACCAAGAGCGCATAGCTGATCTCGTCAGAGCTGACCTGCCGCCCCCGCGCAGCCCGCGCCCGCAGGTCATCAACGGCGAGGATCAGCTCGGGGTCATCGCCGGGAGGGTCAGGCAGGGCACCCGGCAGATGCTCTGCCAGGAAGCGCGCGGCGCGGCGCATCAGCTCGTCGGAGAACACCTCGCCGGGATCGATCCGCTCAAGGGCGCGGGCGCCGAGCTCGGGGGCAGCCACGCACATTGCCAGCAGCGACCGCTCCGGTTCTGGGCGCAGTGCCGCACGTGCTGGCCGCTGTGCGGCGTGCACCGCACGCGCGGCGCTCTGCGGCCGGATCTGACCGGCGTCGCTGACGAGGGCGCCGTGACCGGGCTGCGCGCCCCCCGCTTCGGCGGCGCCTCCCAGCAGCATCGCCAGCCGGGCCGTGCGCAGCCCGAGCGCAGCGGCCGCGTCACTGATCAGCTGCTGGCGCTGCTCACCGTCGCGCAGCGGGCCGAGCACCTCTCCCAAAGCGTCGATCACGGCGTCCTTGCCCTCGGGCGTCGAGGTGTCGGCGGCCGCGAGCAGCCGCCTGACGCGAAACTCCACGTAGGGTCGCGAGTCCCGGATGCGCTCGCGCAACGCTTCGGCGCCCTCTCGCGCGATCAGCTCCCCCGGATCGGTGCCCGGCGGCAACGGCACGACGCGCAACTCCAGTCCGGAGTTCGCACAGACCTCGGCGGCCCGCTCCATCGCGCGTTCGCCGGCTGTGTCCGCGTCCAGGCAGAGCTCGAGCACGCCGACCAGCCTGACCAGCTCGGTGACCTGCTCGTCGGTCAACGAGGTGCCCATGATGCCGACAACGTTTTGCACACCGGCCTGGTGCAGCGCGATCACGTCGGTGTAGCCCTCACAGAGGATCATCCGCCCCTCGCGCGCCGCCAGCGCGCGCGCCTGGGCGATCCCGTAGAGCACCTCGCGCTTGTGGTAGACGTCGCCCTCGGCGGTGTTCAGGTACTTGGGACCGTCCTCGCCCGTGAGCGTGCGCGCGCCGAAGCCACGCACGCGCCCGCGGGCGTCGGCCGCCGGGAACATGATCCGGCCGCGGAAGCGGTCGATCAGCTCGGCGGGGTTGGCCCGCTTGCGGCGGGCGAGGTCCGCCGCCAGCAGCTCCTCGGCGGTGAAGCTGGCAGCGCGCGAGGCGACCACGAGGCGATCCCAGGCGCTCGGCGCCCAGCCGACCCTGAACTCCCGCAGCACCGCTTCCTCAAAGCCGCGCCGCCTGAGATAGTCGCGTGCCGGAGCGGCCTCGGCGGACTCCCACAGGTGGCGCTCGTAGAAGGCGGCGGCACGGTCAAGCAGCGCATAGAGGCGCTCGTTGCGCTGCCGTCGCGCCGCCGCCTCAGGCGCTTCGTCCTCGGTCTCGAGCGTCACGCCGAAGCGGTCCGCAAGCGCCTCCAGGGCGCCCTTGAAATCCAGCCCCTCGGTCAGCATCACGAAGCTGAACGGATCCCCGGACTCCGAGCATCCGAAGCAGTGGTAGCGCTTCTCCTCGGGGCGCACATGAAACGAAGCCGTGCGCTCGTCGTGAAACGGGCAGCAGCCGAAGTAGCTGTCGTGGCCACGCCGCGTCAGCTCGACCCTGGCCGAGACCAGCGCCAGCATGTCGACCGCGTCGCGCACGCGCTCGCGTGAGTCTGGGGTGTAGCGGCTCACACCGTGAACGCCGTCGGCACCGTCAACGTCTCAAAGGCTGCGACCGCGAAGCGGTCGGTCATCCCGGCGATGTGATCAGACACCCGGCGCGCCAGCGGCCCGTCCGGTATCGAGGCGGGAATCTCACCAGGGTGCTCGCAGAAGTGATCAAACAGGGCACGCACCGCGCCGCGGATCTTGTCGCGCTCCTGGGTGACCTGCGGCCCCAGGTACACGTGGTCGAACATGAACTGCCGCAGCGCCGCCATCGCGGCGCCCACAGCCTCACTCTGCACGATCGCTCCGGCAAGCTCCGACTGCTCCACGAGGTCATGCACGAGCATGTCGATCCGCTGCGAGCCGCTGTCACCGAGCGTTTCGATCGGGCCCGCCGGCAGATCGTCGGCGGTCAGCACGCCGGCGCGCAGCGCATCGTCTATGTCGTGGTTGATGTAGGCGATGCGATCGACGAAGCGGATGATCTGTCCCTCGAGCGTGCGCGGCGCCTGCGCACGCCAGGAGTGCGCGGCGATCCCGTCGCGCACCGCGTCTGTGAGGTTGAGCCCGCGGCCGTCGCGCTCGAGCGCATCGACGACGCGCAGCGAGTGCTCGTTGTGCCAGAAGTGCTCGCCAAAGCGTTCAGCCAGACACTCATCGAGCGCCTCTTCGCCGATGTGGCCGAACGGCGGGTGGCCAAGGTCGTGACCGAGCCCGATTGCCTCGGTGAGGTCCTCGTTGAGGCGCAGCGCGCGGGCGACCGTGCGCGAGATCTGCGTCACCTCGAGCGTGTGCGTGAGCCGCGTACGGAAGTGGTCCCCCGAAGGCAGCACGAACACCTGCGTCTTGTGCTCGAGCCGCCGGAAGGCCTTGCAGTGCACGATCCGGTCACGGTCGCGTTGAAACGGGGTGCGCAGCCCGCAGTCTGGTTCCGCGACGGTGCGCCGCGCCGGGTAGGAGCGGGTCGCAAGCGGCGAGAACTCAGTGGCCTCATATGCCTGGACGCGCCGTGCGAAGCGCTCTGCGACCGCGCCGTGCGGATGCTCGCCTGCCTTGTTCACGTTCTCATTCTGCCAGCCGTACACGACGGCTCAAACGGTCACGGCGCTCACGCCGCCGTGACGGGCCGCAGGCTGACCTGCGCATGATGTTCGGCGGTCTCGCGCACGGCGCGCTCGACCGTGCGCAGCGCTCGCGGTGTGCAGTCCGGCACCTGCGCCAGCGGCCGCCCCAGAGCGGCGACCATGAACTCGTATGCCTCCCGCTCGAGCGGGAACGCCATGGCTTCGCACGCGTTGCAAACGACCCCGCCCGCCGCCGCCGAGAAGCCGCTCAGATGCTCACGCTCACCGCAGCTCGCACAGGCGCCGAGCGCCGGCACGATCCCGGCCGCGAGCAGCAGCTTCAGGCGGAAGGCCAGCGCGTTCTCCGCACGTGCCGCTGCTGGCTTGCTGGCCAGCAGCGTCAGCTCGTTGGCCAGCAGGGCGTAGACCTCCGGGTGTGCCTGCGTGGAGTCGAACAGTCGCGCGAGGGCATCGCAGGCGCGGGCGGCCTGGTCAAGCGCCGCGGCGCTCGAGCGCAGCCCTGGCCTGGCGTCGATCGTGTCGGCGGCGGTCACCGTGTGCAGCTCACCACGCCCCTCGTGCAGCACCAGCGCAACCTCCGAAAACGGCTCCAGGCGGGCGCCGAAGCGGCTGCGGGCGCGGCGGGCGCCCTTGGCGATCGCGCCCAGACGTCCGTGCATCGGTGTGTAGAGGTGCAGGATCCGGTCGGCCTCAGCGAACCTGATCGAGCGCAGCACGATCGCCTCGGTCTTCAGCGACCCGGCCACACCGAGCTCCCTGGCGTAGCCGCTATTCTTTGTGAAGTCATGAAGCCAGTCATCGTTTACACCACCAGCATGTGCCCCTATTGCAATAGCGCCAAGGCGCTTTTGAACAAGCGCGGAGTCGAGTACGAGGAGATCAATCTCGCACGCGACCCGGACGCGCGCAAGCTCCTGCGAGACAGGACGGGCATGAGCACCTTCCCCCAGATCGTGATCGATGGCACTTCCATCGGCGGCTTTGACCAGCTCCTGGCCGCCGACCGCGCCGGGCGTCTGCCCGAGCTGCTAGCGGCCTGAACGACCGGCTGGCGGGGGCTGCGACGCTGCCCGCACGGCCACCGTGCGGGCCCGGCGCGGCCGTGGTTGGCAGCGCTCGCAGACGTACGTCCCGCGGCCACCGACCACCAGCTTGCGGATCGCGGTGCCGCAGCCGGGGCATGGCGCGCCCGCTCGGGTGTGCACAAGGAAGCGGTCCTGAAAGCTGCCGCGGGCGCCGTCCACATGGCGGAAGTCGTCGATCGATGCGCCCTTGGCGTCGATGCCGTCGGCCAGTGCATCCTCGATCGTCTGCTTGAGCGTCGTCCACTGCGCGAGCGTCAGGCTGCCCACAGGCCGCAGCGGGTGCAGGCCGGCGCGGTGCAGCGCCTCGTCGGCGTAGATGTTGCCGACCCCGGCGATCCGCCGCTGGTCGAGGATGAAGGACTTCAGCGGCGCGCGCCGGCCACGCGCCTGGGCGCGCAGATAGGCGGCGGTGAACTGCTCGGTGAACGGCTCGGGGCCGAGTCGCGCGGCCAGGTAGCGGTCGCGTTCGGCCCGTGAGGCCATCAGCTGAGCGGTTCCGAAGCGGCGCGGGTCGACATAGGTGAGGACGTGGCCGTCATCGAGCGTGATGCGCGCCCGTGTGTGCGACGGCTCAGGGTCGGCGTCAAGCAGCAGTGCACCGGTCATGCGCAGGTGCACGAGCAGATGCCGGTCGCCGTCGAGCTCCCAGATCAGGTATTTGGCCATAGGCCCCAGGCGCTCCACGCGGGCACCCGTCAGCTGTGCACAGAGCAGCTCCGGTGTGGTGCCCTGCGGCCAGCGCGGGTCATGGATCTCAACCGCCTGCAGGCGGCGAGCCTCGACGTGCGGGGCCAGCTGGCGCCTGATCGTCTCAACCTCGGGCAGCTCCGGCATCCAGGACGATCATACGTCCCGTCGAAGCTGCCAACCTCAGTGCTTGATCTGCGCTCGCGGATGGGCGTCGTAGTACACGTCCCGCAGCCGTTCGGTCGTCAGGTGCGTGTAGATCTGGGTGGTGCCGATGTCGGCGTGACCGAGCATCTCCTGCAGCGAGCGCAGGTCACAGCCGCCCGCGAGCAGGTGGGTCGCAAACGTGTGGCGCAGCGTGTGCGGGCTCATGCTGGCATCCAGACCGGCGCTGCGCGCGTGGCGCTGGACGATCTTGTAGAGCCCCTGGCGCGACAGCGGCCTGCCGCGCAGGTTCACGAACACGTGTGGCTCATCGCGCAGGCCGACAAGTGCTGGACGCCCCTGCTCGAGGTAGCGCTCAAGCGCCTCCAGGGCGCTTCGGCCGACCGGCACCAGCCGCTCCTTGGAGCCCTTGCCGCGCGCGATCACCAGCCCGGCACGGAGGTCGAGCTCGGGTAGCGCCAGCGCGATCGCCTCCGAGGCACGCAGTCCGCACGCGTACATCGTCTCGAGCAGAGCTCGGTCGCGCAGTGCCCCCGGGCCGTCGCCGACCGGTTGCGCGAGCAGCAGGTTGACCTGGTCGCGGCTCAGCACTCGCGGCAGCTTCGCCTGGGCGCGTGGCGGCTGCAGCTCGGCGGCCGGGTCGCCTTCGATCAGTCCCTCACGGCGCAGGTGCCGGTAGAAGGAGCGCAGGCAGGCGATCTTGCGCTGCAGCGTCGCGGCGGCTGCCGGCGGACGGCCATCGCTGCCACCGGCAAGCTCGGTGATGAAGCGCGCCAGCAGCGGGCCGTCTGCGCTCAGCGCGTCGACGTGCTCGCGCGCCAGGAAG